>JAFWXS010000067.1 GCA_017517925.1 Bacteroidaceae bacterium
GCTTGGGCCAACATGACACGCACCTTCTCCTTACCGCTCAGTTCGCTCATCAGCAGATGGTGCTTGTCCTCCTTGATGCCCAATCCGCTAAGCAGGGCAGCGGCATCGCTCTCGGCATTCCATCCTTCCAATTCGGCAAACCGCTCTTCCAGCTCGGCAGCTCTCAATCCGTCCTCATCAGTAAAATCGGCTTTAGCATACAGGGCATCACGCTCGCTCATGATATCCCAAAGCACGGTATGCCCCATCAGCACGGTGTTGAGCACGGTGTATTGGTCCCACTTGAAGTGGTCCTGACTGAGCACCGAGAGACGCTCATCGGGGCCAAGGGTCACACTTCCCTTGGTAGGCTCCAACTCGCCACTTATGGCACGCAGGAAGGTGGACTTGCCTGCTCCATTAGCACCAATGACTCCGTAGATGTTTCCGTTGGTGAACTTTAGATTAACATCCTTGTATAATACTCTTTTCCCAAACTGAATCGCTAAATCTGATACTGTAATCATATATTGCTATAACTTTATCACTTTGCTTTCTATCTTTCGGTCGCAATCTTTGCTAATACAAGATATAGAGTCTTATCCTTGTCGCACGAGACTTCACATAGGGATGTACTCGCGCGACTCGGTGATGTAGCCACGCACGAGCTTGCAGACGATGTTCATGGACGAGCAGTCGGTGATGTCTACTTCACCTTATAGCGGTCGCCCGTCTCCTTCATCACACGGCGGTTGAACTGCTCGGGATAGCCGGGGCGGATGGGAGAGGCGCCATAGCCTGTCTCGGTGCGCTTGAATGTACCCAATGTGCCGTTGTCTTCGGTAGGCTTCACTACCATATCGTTGTGCTTCACGATGAGGAACTTGGCAAGGTCGCCCCAAACATCCATCGTTAGCTGGGCCATCTCTGCGGTATACTTGGTGAGCATGGCCACAGCCTTGGGAGGATTGTCGTTGTATAGCTCCACGGCCTTAGCCTCTACGGTGGGCTGATTGCGTTCAAAGGTGTCCTCGGCACCCTTCTGTGCCTTCTTCAAGTCACCTATGAGAGCCGAGTAGCGGGGATATACCATATTAGACACCATGTTGAAAAGCCAGAACGATGATTTCTCCGAGAAGGTAACAGCATCGGCAGTCTCCACATCGTAGCACTCGGGCACCTCGTTGGTGCAGCAGTATACGGGAGTGAATACAGCCATGTTGGCATCGTCGGTACCGAACCACAGCACGCCACCTACGGGGTTGGGCAACCAGTTGCGCATCTGCGACACGAAGGTGAAGGCAGTCTGCTGGGTCGAGATGGGGCGCTCGTTGAAGTACTCTACGTCATCGACCTTGAAGCTCAGGGGCGAGGGACGGTAGGGCATTGACCAGGGACCTGCACCGAGGTCACCGGTGATGTCCATCGGAGTGCCCTCGTAGTGGTCGCGCATGGCAGCCTGCACATCGCGTACAGACACCTTCTGCTTGGGCTTCACGAAGAGTGGCATCGGAGTGGCCGAAGCGTCGCCCATGGCCCAAGGGAGGTATTGCTGCATGTCGAGGTCGGCATACATGTTAAAGTAGCTCCATACACGGGCATCGCAGTAGCGCAGGCCGCCGAAGTCGGCAGGGCAGTAGGCTGCAGCAAAGTCAAACTCGCTGTCCTTGCCGTCGAAGTAGCCCATCTCGCGGGCAAACTTGATGACGTCCTTTGAGTAGAGGCAGTTCTTCTTGTCCTTCAAGGGGAACTGACGGATGCGTGCCTGGTTGGCATGAGCCGAGATGCAGTCGTCGGGCACGCGGATAGCCACCCACACGGCACCCTTACGGTCGGGGCCCTTACCTATCAACTCCATGATCCATACCTCATTGGGGTCGGCAATGGTGAAGCTCTCTCCACTGCTGTAGTAGCCATACTCCTCTACGAGCGAGGTCATCACGTTGATAGCCTCACGAGCGGTCTTCGAGCGCTGCAGAGCGATATAGATAAGACTTCCGTAGTCAATCAAGCCTTCGGGATTGACCAGTTCCTCGCGACCACCGAAAGTGGTCTCAGCGATGGTCAGCTGATGCTCGTTGATGTTGCCCACTACGTTGTAGGTCTGCCGTGCTTCAGGGATACGCCCCAGATACTTACCGGTATCCCAGTCGTACACCTCGCGCACTGTACCCTCGGCATGTACGCCTGCTGGATAGTGGCAAAGGTAACCGAACATGCCGTACGAGTCGGCCGAATAACTCACGATAACGCTTCCGTCGGCCGATGCGGCTTTGCCCACGATAAGGTTGGTACACGCCATACCGCTCGTGATGGCGGCAAGCAGTGTCACTGCGGTCAAGAATAACTTTTTCATTGGTTGTTTTATAATATAATTAGAATTCATTTCAGTCTATCGCCCACATCTCAATATCATTTAGCGATTTTTCGGACGTAAAGGTAATAAATTCTTCGTATAGAATCCACCATTTTCTCAAACTTTTTATGCAAACAGGCGAAACGCTTGCAATTCTTGTACGGGAATCATTATTTATAGTTCATCTAAAAGAGATTCTTGAGCACATTCACTCTTTTAAGACGCAACAAATAACCCGACACCCGAACAAAAAATAGGACACAAAAACACATCTACTTGCGATTTTTTCGAACCTTTAGCACCGCGACATAGCAGAAAGTGCTCCCATTCGCCGAAAAATCACAAAACAAGTTTTGCGTTTCGTCCACTTATTCATATCTATGAATTTATTTTATTTTTCACACACAAAGCCAAGACAGCGAAAAAAAATGACAAATTATTAGCGTAAGCAGGATTTTCTATCTACTTTTGTAAGAATTTCACCTTTTTCGGGTGCATGCAAAACAAATAGTAAATTGTAAATCGTAAAATTGTAAATATGAAACACGCACTACGTAGCGCTACCAGCACCGAAGGCCGCCGCATGTCGGGAGCCCGTGCACTGTGGATTGCCAACGGCATGAAACGTGAGATGATGGGCAAGCCCATCATAGCCATCGCCAACTCATTCACCCAGTTTGTACCGGGACATACCCACTTACACGAGATTGGCCAAATCGTAAAGAAAGAAATCGAATCTCTCGGCTGCTACGCCGCCGAGTTCAACACCATCGCCATCGACGATGGTATAGCCATGGGGCACGACGGTATGCTCTACTCGCTGCCTTCGCGCGACATCATTGCCGATAGCGTGGAGTATATGTGCAACGCTCACAAGGCCGACGCACTCGTATGCATCAGCAACTGCGACAAGATAACTCCGGGTATGCTCATGGCATCGATGCGCCTGAACATCCCCACCATCTTCGTATCAGGCGGCCCCATGGAGGCCGGTGACCTCAACGGCCAGCACCTCGACCTCATCGATGCCATGATCAAGTCGGCCGATGAGAGCGTGAGCGACGAGGAGGTAGCTGCCATTGAGTGCTGCGCCTGTCCCGGTTGTGGTAGTTGTTCAGGTATGTTTACCGCCAACTCTATGAACTGCCTCAACGAAGCTATCGGCCTTGCCCTCCCTGGCAACGGCACTATCGTGGCTACCCACAAGAACCGCATCGAGCTCTTCAAGCAGGCTGCCCACCGTATCGTGGAGAATGCCTATAAGTATTATAATGAAGGCGACGAGAGCGTACTGCCCAAGAGCATCGCCACACGCGATGCCTTCCTCAACGCCATGACGCTCGACATTGCCATGGGCGGCTCTACCAACACCGTGCTACACCTCCTTGCCGTAGCCCACGAGGCTGGGGTGAACTTCACCATGGACGATATCGACGCCCTCTCACGCCGCGTACCCTGCATCTGTAAGGTAGCTCCTACGACACAGAAGTTCCACATCGAAGATGTGAACCGCGCCGGCGGTATCCTCGGCATCATGGGCGAGTTGGCCAAGGGCAATCTCTTGAACACCGACCTGAAACGCGTAGACGGACTCACCCTCGGTGAGGCGATTGAGAAATACGATATTTCAAAAGTGGGAAGTGGAAAGATGAAAGATGAAAGTAACCATCCGGAAGGCAACAACTCTCAACTCTCAACTCTCAACTCTCAACTCATTTACTCTAGCGCCCCTGCCCGTAAGTTCAGCAACGTCATGGGCTCGCAGGAAACCTATTATAAGGAACTCGACACCGACCGCACCGAGGGTTGCATCCGTGACCTCCAGCACGCTTACTCCAAGGATGGCGGTCTCGCCGTGCTCAAGGGCAACATTGCACAGGACGGCTGCGTAGTGAAAACTGCTGGCGTAGACGAGAGCATCTGGAAGTTCTCAGGCCCCGCCAAGGTATACGACTCACAGGATGCAGCCGTAGAGGGCATCCTCGGTGGCGACATTGTAGCTGGCGACGTAGTAGTCATCACCCACGAGGGGCCCAAGGGAGGTCCTGGTATGCAGGAGATGCTCTACCCCACCTCATACATCAAGTCGAAGCACTTAGGCAAGGCATGTGCCCTCATCACCGACGGTCGTTTCTCGGGCGGCACATCGGGCCTGAGCATCGGCCACATCTCACCCGAGGCTGCCGCAGGCGGCAATATCGGCAAGATTGTCACCGGCGACATCATCGACATTGACATCCCCAACCGTACCATCAACGTGCGCCTCAGCGACGAAGAGCTGGCTGCACGCCCCATGACACCCGTGACCCGTCAGCGCGAAGTATCAAAGGCCCTCAAGGCCTACGCCTCGCTCGTAAGCTCGGCCGACAAGGGTGCCATCCGTTTGATTGACTAATTTCATACAAGAATACCGAAACAAAATAACATCTATGATTACAGGTTCAGAAGCACTCATGCAGGCACTCATCCACGAGGGAGTAGACACCGTATTCGGATACCCCGGCGGCAGTATCATGCCCGTGTTTGATGCCATGTTCGATCATCAGAAAGATTTCAAGCAGGTACTCGTGCGTCACGAGCAGGGTGCCGCCCATGCCGCACAGGGCTATGCCCGTTCGTCAGGCAAGGTGGGCGTATGCATCGTAACGAGCGGCCCCGGTGCCACCAACACCATAACGGGCGTGGCCGATGCCATGCTCGACAGTACCCCCATCGTGGTCATCGCCGGACAGGTAGCAGCCAACTTCCTTGGCACCGACGCCTTCCAGGAGGTAGACCTTGTGGGTGTGACACAGCCTATCACCAAATGGAGTTATCAGGTGCGCCGCCCCGAGGACATCGCTTGGGCCGTAGCACGCGCCTTCTACATTGCCGGTAGCGGACGCCCCGGACCCGTAGTGCTCGACTTTGCCAAGAACGCACAGGTGGGCATGGTGGACTTCAAGCCCACCACCATCGAGGTGGAGCGCGGCTACATCGCCGTACCCGAGACCAACCCCGTGAGCATCGCCGAGGCGGCAGCCCTCATCAACGCCGCCGAACGTCCCCTGCTCCTCTCCGGTCAGGGCGTAGAGTTGGGCAACGCCACCGAGGAGCTGCGTGCTTTCGTGGAGAAGGCCGACATCCCCGTAGGATGCACCCTGCTGGGACTCTCTACCCTGCCCCACGGACACCGCTTGCGCAAGGGTATGCTGGGTATGCACGGCAACCTCGGCCCTAACATCAAAACCAATGAGTGTGACCTGCTCATTGCCGTGGGTATGCGCTTCGACGACCGCGTAACGGGTCGCCTCGACGCCTACGCCAAGCAGGCCAAGGTCATCCACCTCGACATCGACCCAGCCGAGATAAACAAGAACGTACATGCCGACGTGGCCGTATTGGGCGACTGCAAGGAAACTCTTGCCTGCCTCACTGCAGCCATCAATGAAGCTAAGCATACCGAATGGATTGATAGCTTTGCCCCCTACGAGGAGAAGGAGTATAATGAGGTCATCCGCGAAGCCATACATCCCGAGGAGGGTCCTCTGCGTATGGGTGAGGTAGCTCGTGCCGTGAGTGAAGCATCGGGTAACAAGGCCATCCTCGTCACCGACGTGGGCCAAAATCAGATGATGTCTGCCCGCTACTTCCAATACACCCAGAAGCGCAGCATCATCACCTCAGGTGGTTTGGGAACGATGGGCTTCGGACTTCCCGCAGCCATAGGAGCCACCTTCGGAGCCCCCGAACGCACCGTATGTCTCTTCATGGGCGATGGTGGTATACAGATGAGCATTCAGGAGTTCGGTACCATCATGGAGACGGGCGCACCGGTAAAAATGATTCTGCTCAACAACAATTACTTAGGCAACGTGCGCCAGTGGCAGGAACTCTTCTTCGGCAAGCGCTACTCGTTCACCCCCATGCTCAACCCTGACTACATGAAGATTGCCGATGCCTATGGCATACCGGCACAGACCGTCGCCGAGCGTGCCCAGTTGGCCGATGCCATCCACACCATGCTCACCACCGATGGTCCCTACCTACTCGAGGTAGCTATCATGGAAGGGGAAAACGTCATGCCCATGACCCCTCCGGGAGGAGCAGTGAACGTGATGATGATGAATGCCATGGATTGCTGATTACCAGTAATAATTTGGTCCAAAAAAGTAGCCTTTTAGGGCTACTTTTTTTAAGATTACTCGTCACAGCCTCATCCTCCGGCTCGTCCGAGAATCTCGCAAAGTTCGTGCTAACGAGCGCATGTAAGCTTGCTCACGATGCTCAGTGAGTACAGCCGAGCTAAATGCGAATCCACTAAAGTGCACCGGCAAAGTCCCTGCGCGAAATTCTTCGCTAACGCCCAGAAACGCAGTTCGCCGCCCAAAGGAGCAAAAGGCAATGAGACAACTATATGGTATAATTTCTGCCCCTAAACTGACGAAGGATCTTGCCTTTCCCACTCCGAGAAATAAAAAAATGCAACTTTTATTAAAAAAAACACACAAACATTTTGCCGTTCCAAAAATAAGCATTACCTTTGCATCGCAATTGAGAAACAGATGCACTCTTAGCTCAGTTGGTAGAGCAATTGACTCTTAATCAATGGGTCCAGGGTTCGAGTCCCTGAGGGTGTACAGAGGAAAAGCCGACTAAAGTCGGCTTTTCTTTTTATACCTATAACACACGTTTATTCATTCGTTTTTCGTACCTTTGTATGCAAAATTAGATTTTCAGGATGAAGGGAACCATAAAGACTTTCTTCGAGTCGCAACTCTGTGAATGGCAAACGGCACGAGACAACCACGAAGCACTCACCCGCGTGTGGTCTCGAGAACTAGCATCACCCAAACTGCCCACTCCTCTACGTGTGCAGTGCAATCCTGCCCGCTTGGTATCAACAGGCGCAAAGATTGACAAGGCGAGCATTGCCGCACGCCCCTGCTTCCTCTGCGAGGCAAACCGTCCCGAAGAGCAGCAGAGCCTCAGCCTCAATGAGGATTTCGAGTGGCTGGTAAACCCCTTTCCCATCCTACCCGTACACTACACCATCGCAGCCAAGCAGCATCGTCCACAACGCTTCCTCGATGCCTACGATGCCATGATACAGGCCACAACAGCACTTCCCGAAGAGTACCTCGTTTTTTACAATGGTCCCAAGTGTGGTGCTTCGGCACCCGACCATCTGCACCTACAAGCAGGCATTGCAGAGAACATCCCATTGGTAACGTATGCCAAGAGCCTTCAGTGCACAGACCAACTGCAAGCGATAGCGCCATTCGGATACTTAGTTTACTTAATACACAACGCGGAACACACCGACACCTTCAACCGACTATACGCAGAGTTACCCATCCCCGAAGAGGAGTATGAACCCTACATGAACGTGGTGGCCTACCGCAAGGAGGACAAGGTACACCTGCTGGTCATCCCCCGCCGTGGCCATCGCCCCCACTGCTACCATGCCGAGGGCGAAAGGCAATTCCTCATCAGTCCGGGCGCATTAGACATGTGCGGACTTATCGTGACCCCACGCTCCGAAGATTATGAGCGCCTCACTCCACAAAAGGCAGCAGGCATACTCTGCGAAGTAGGTGTACGCACCGAACCGACCATCGATGTGGGCATCATGCAGGGAAAGGAGATAACGTTCTCCCTCAACACAAGATACACCGCCAACGGCACCATATATAATATAGGAGAATACAAGGCAACCTTAGAGAACGGAAAAATCACCTTCAACGGCACACTATATGATGAGCTATGTTTTACTGTCGCTGAAGGCCAAGCCGCGACCTTCAGCCTTCACGGTGTCACCATCGGCAAGGAGTTCCACTGGCAGCAGCAGGAGACACAGACCTTCCAAGGGTCGCTCATCCTGCGCATCATCGATAACGAGCTGCATGCCATCAACCGCATCGCCATCGAGGACTATCTCACCAGTGTCATCGCCTCAGAGATGAGCGGCACCTCGTCGGCAGAGCTACTCAAGGCGCATGCCGTCATCTCGCGCAGTTGGCTGCTGGCGCAGATAAGGGAAGATGAAAGATTAAAGATGAACCAAAGGTCGCTGGCCGAAGGGAAAAGCAAAGATGAAAGTTCCGTAAAAGAAGAGCCTAAAGATAATTCTCAGCTTGTAAAGTGGTACGACCGCGAAGCGCATACCCACTTCGACGTCTGTGCCGATGACCACTGCCAGCGCTACCAGGGAGTGAGCCGCAAGGTGACTCCACAGGTACACGAGGCCATACACGCTACACGCGGCATCGTGCTCTCGTACGAGGGGGAAGTATGCGACGCACGCTTCAGCAAATGCTGTGGTGGCAAGACCGAACTGTATGAGAACTGCTGGGATGACACACCCCACCCTTACCTCAGCGTCATCGACGACCCCTTCTGCAATACCGACGACCCGAAGATACTCTCCGAGGTGCTGAACCACTACGACCAGTCGACCGACTTCTACCGCTGGACGGTAGAGTACACGCAAGAAGAGCTGTCAGATCTCGTGTGCCGTCGTAGCGAATTCTACTATGGGCTTATCACCGACCTCATCCCCATCGAACGAGGCCCCTCGGGTCGCATCGTACGCCTGAAAATTGTAGGAACCAAAGCCACGCGCATCATCGGCAAGGAGCTGGAGATACGCCGCACACTGTCGGAGACGCATCTGTATAGCAGTGCGTTTGAGGTGGAGAAGAAGGAGGGGAAATTCATCCTCCACGGTTCTGGTTGGGGCCATGGCGTAGGTCTGTGCCAAATCGGTGCTGCCGTGATGGGAGCCAAAGGGTACAATTACAAAGAGATACTGCACCACTACTACCCCGAAGCAACGCTGACGGAGTGGTATACCTCAAGTCCGCAATGCCCTTCCTAAGATGACTGTTAGTACATGAAAAACACTATGGGCCATCGGGAAGGCTTGTGGACCTTTATTAACTAAAAAACTCATAAACTTAAAATGATTTCAGTAGACGGACTGGCCGTGGAGTTTGGCGGCACCACCTTGTTCAAAGACATATCGTTCCAAATCAACGAGAAAGACCGCATCGCCCTCATGGGCAAGAACGGAGCGGGCAAGAGCACCTTGCTCAAGATACTCGCCGGAGTGCGCCAACCCACACGTGGAAAGGTATCAGCGCCGAAGGATTGCGTCATCGCCTACCTTCCCCAGCACCTCATGACCGAGGACGGCCGCACGGTGTTTGAGGAGACCTCACAAGCCTTTGCCCATCTGCACGAGGCGGAGGCTGAGATTGAGCGCATAAACAATGAACTTGCTACACGCACCGACTACGAGAGCGACGAGTACATGGCTCTCATCGAGCAGGTGGCAGCGTTGAGCGAGAAGTTCTACGCCATCGACATGACCCACTTCGAGGAGGATGTAGAGAAGACCCTCCTCGGCCTCGGCTTCGAGCGCACGGATTTCGACAAGCCCACCTCGGAGTTCTCCGGCGGATGGCGCATGCGCATCGAGTTGGCCAAACTACTGCTCAAAGACCCCGACGTATTGTTGCTCGACGAACCCACCAACCACCTCGACATCGAGAGCATACAGTGGCTCGAGGAGTTCATCAAGACCTCATCGAAGGCCGTTGTCGTCATCAGCCACGACCGCAAATTTGTAGACTCCATCACCACGCGCACCATCGAGATCACCATGGGCCGCATCTACGATTACAAGGCTTCGTACAGCCACTACCTCGAACTGCGCAAGGAGCGCCGCGAGCAACAGCAGAAGCAGTACGAGGAGCAGCAGAAGATGATACAGGAGACCAAGGACTTCATCGAACGCTTCAAGGGCACCTACTCCAAGACCCTCCAGGTGCAGAGCCGTGTGAAGATGCTCGAGAAGCTCGAGCTCATCGAAGTGGACGAGGAGGACACCTCACGCCTGCGCCTCAAGTTCCCGCCCTCGCCCCGCAGCGGAAGCTATCCCGTGATTGCCGACAGTGTGGGCAAGAGTTACGACCGCCTCATCTACAAGAACGCCACCTTCACCATCGAGCGCGGTGACAAAGTTGCCTTCGTGGGGCGCAACGGTGAGGGCAAGTCCACCATGGTTAAAAGCATCATGGGAGAGATACCCTACGACGGCATCATCACCCTCGGACACAACGTGCAGATAGGCTACTTTGCACAAAACCAAGCATCGCTACTCGATGAAGAACTCACTGTATTCCAGACTATCGACGATGTAGCCAAGGGCGAGGTGCGCAACAAGATACGCGACCTGCTTGGCGCCTTCATGTTTGGCGGTCCCGAAGAGTCGATGAAGAAGGTAAAGGTCCTCTCCGGAGGTGAGCGCACCCGACTGGCGTTGCTCAAGTTACTGCTCGA
>JAFWXS010000068.1 GCA_017517925.1 Bacteroidaceae bacterium
ATGTCCGTTTTTTTCATGTTGCTGTGGTAGTAAACGCCCACAATCTCCAGACGGAGAGAAGTACTAATTGTTCGTGACATAACTTTTTTTTGTTGTGTCAACTTATTTAGTACATGTCAGGATGAAGGCGACTTGATGCAAACTAGGATGCACCAAGTCGCCAAGTCAAAAATTAAAATCGTTTCAACGGCTCAGACCTGCTCACTTAATGGGTATCTGAACCTCTGTGAGGTAGTCTGCTGCGTCCTGCTTGTTCCACGGACCATCGAGGTAGCAGAAACGGGGGTTGCCGCTGAGTTGCATTCCTTGCTCCTCGATATAGGCCAAGCCCTCGGTCATCGTCTCAGAGAATCTGTCGTACGCACCGTGATGCAGGAGGCAGAGCGCTTTCGGTATCTCCGGTGCTTCGTAGAAACGCAGGATTTCCGTGTTGGGGTGCATCTCCCCTACTGCCTCGCAATACTCCAGGTCGATGTTCTCGTCGCGGTGCTCGGCATCGTGCTCCATCGTGAAGCAGTATTGAGGTTCAGGGCATGTACAGCCAATGCGCATCATCTCCGGCCCGATGACATTGACGCATAAAGGTCCCAATTCATCGTAGTTTTTGATTACTTTGCGATAGCTTGCCACTATTCGGCTTGGGATTCGTTTGATTGTTGTTTCGTGCATAGTTTTGTTCGTTGTGGAGAGCTGCTCCAGACTTTCCAGTTGCTCCAATTGCCTCTGTAGTCTCGCTATCTCGGCACGGCATTGCTCGGCTTTTTGCCGAATCATTTCCGAGTCAGGCTTATCGTCACCCCGCTCAAAGATGTCGGCAATCTCGTCAAGTGACAGACCCATACCTTTCAGATGGATGATGCGGTATAGGCGTTGCGACTGGTCGAGGGAATATTGCCTGTAGCCAGTCCACTCGTCAACTACCGTAGGCTTCAGCAGCCCCTTTTCTTCATAGTGCCGCAAAGTACGTACAGTGACGCGACACAGCTTGGAGAACTCTCCGATTTTCAATAATCTTTTCATTTCACTCGCTTGTAATAGTCTATTGCGCAATGAGAAGCAGAATTACGCCGACAAAGGTTGTGCCAACGAGTGAGCAATGCATGCAATTGCTTGTAACGAGTGCAGCCAACCTTCGCAGCTTTCAAGTGCAAAGTTAAATGCTTCCGTAGGGTACGAGTCAAGAGCAATCGCATTTTTTAACTTTCGTTAAGAGGCTAAGGAGTTCCATTTCTCATAATTCCCGTATCAACAGATTGCATAATTATGTCCTAAAAAGTTGCAGAAGATAGAGGTTTATTGCAACTTTGCACAAACAACATATATTGATGACACCATCCACATACACCTTCAGCAGTCCTATCGGCATCGTTCGGCTCACCGAGGAGCGGGGAGCCATCACGCACATTGCACTGACCGATTGTTGCGATGCCACCTCTCCTCCCAGCCCTCTTATGTGCGAAGCGGAGCGGCAGATAACAGAGTACCTGAACGGTACACGCCGGCAGATGGACTTTTCCATACGGATGGAGGGCACTCCCTTCCAATTGCGTGTGTGGCAGGCCTTGAAACGGATTCCCTACGGCTCGACACGCTCCTACGGAGAGCTTGCCTCTCTGCTGGGCAACCCTGGCGCAAGCCGTGCTGTGGGGATGGCCTGCAACAAGAATCCC
>JAFWXS010000069.1 GCA_017517925.1 Bacteroidaceae bacterium
GATTTTTATGCCATCGGTGTTTTTTTTTGTCCCTAACTTTGCTCATGCAATCACGAAGGAGGTGGGGTTGCAGCGTTCTTTGACATGCTGATACAGAGAGAGTTAAATAAAATAGATTATTCATTTTAAAAACAAGAGACCATGAGAAATTTCTTTCGAGTAACTGCACAGGGCGAACCGTTCTTTGTGCAGAGTCAGAAGGCCGAAGGGGGCCAAGTGAGTATGTGCCACATCGTCTTGCAGGAGCTGGGCGGTAAGTACGAAAACAGCTATGTAGCCACGATGTTCGGCGAGCAGGCAAGGGTGCGTTTCCCGGCAGGCGAGCTGGTGGCGGCCGTGCTCCGATTCACTACCCGCGAGTACAACGGGCAGATGTACCAGGATGTAACGGTGAACGAGATTGTGAGACTGAACAAGTAATTAATGAACCATCTAAATCCATTTAATAATTATGAACGAAATCATGACTTTCAGAAGTGTAGAATTTGGTGCCATCCGCACCATGAGTAACGAACAGGGTGCTCCGATTTTCTGTGCCAAGGATGTGGCGGAAGCGTTGGGGTACAAGTTGGCCAGAAAAGCAATACAGGATCATGTAGAAGAAGATGACGTTCTAAAACGGAACCTCATCGATTCACTAGGCAGAAAGCAACGGGCTATCTTCATCAACGAAAGCGGACTGTATGCCCTCATCCTCTCGTCGAAGCTGGAGAGTGCCAAGCGATTCAAACGATGGGTGACCGGCGAAGTGCTTCCGGCCATCCGTAAGCAGGGCGGTTACCTGTTGGCGAAGCAGGGAGAGAGCGAACAGGAGGTGATGACCCGTGCCATGGAGATTGTAAAGACCACCTTGACAAGACGCGACGAGCAGATAGCCCGATTGAAGCCGAGGGCCGAGTATGCCGACTCGGTGCTGGACTCCATCAACTGCATCACCACCACGCAACTGGCCAAGGAGCTGGGGATGAGTGCCCAGGAGCTGAACCGACGTCTGTGCGAGATGCGTATCCAGTACTGGCAGAGCGGACAGTACATGCTGTATGCTGACTTTGCCCGACAGGGATTTGCCAAGAGTCGCACCCGCCGACATGTGTGCAAGCACGGCATCGTGATGACGGAGATGTACCTGGTGTGGACGGAACGCGGACGAAACTTTATCCATCAGTTGCTGGACTCAAAATTCGCTAACTAATTATCAAACATATGAAACACTTTACTTGTATTGGTAGGAGCCATGGTGCTCCTGCCATCCCGGCCACGAGAGCGGACTGGGAGAAGATGCGTCGCGCGCCGAAGCTGGCGAGCATATGCCAACGGATTGCTGCCGGGCACGAGAAACTGAAACGGATACTACCCATCTGGACTCCTTGCTGTGCGAGTTCAAGAACAACCATCGGGCCGTAAAGGATGCCTTGATGCCGCTACAACGACTGATGCTGGACTTCGACGAGAAGGGGCACTCGCAGGAGATTCTGAAACGCTCGCTCCAACTGCAGAAGGAGGGCAAGTGGGAAATCTTGTTGGTGGAGGAGAGTGTGCGACGAGGGACGCACGTACTCATCACGCTTCCCGAGGGGATGACTCCGCAAGAGGCTCAACAGCGTTTCTCCAAGGACGTAGGCTTCGAGGCCGACCCTGCCTTGAAGGACATTGCCCGATGCATTTACATGGTGCCGGAGGAGTTTACGCTGTACGTGAATGAGCGGATGTTTTTGGA
>JAFWXS010000070.1 GCA_017517925.1 Bacteroidaceae bacterium
GTACCCTCATATTTATACTCACGACGCTTATGGAAACCCGGCATCGCATTGTAGAAGTGAGTAGCATGGGTGTAACCACTCTTGCGTGCGGCATGGATATCTTCATATTCGGCTTGCGTGTGTGCCACAGAAGCCAAGATACCCTTCTCGGTAATATATTTGCCAAACTGCATGGCACCCGGCAGCTCAGGCGCAGCATCCCAACGTTTGATACAATTCCACTTCTCTACCAAGGGGATATATTCCGTAGGGTCGGGATTCTTGATGTTCTCGGGAATCTGGCCACCCGCCATTGCCAAATTCAAATAGTGTCCCTCAAGGTGAAGGCCAAGCACAGGACTGTCAGGCTCTTTCATCAACTTCGTACACACTTCAGCTGCCGCCTCAATCATGGGCACTGTAGATGATGACAGGGTGGGGAAAATACTTGTGGTACCATACTTCATGTGGGCGGCGATAGCACCACGAAAAGCCTCTTCCGTACCCTCCATAAAGTCACATCCTCCACCACCGTGTACATGTATCTCCACTCCACCGGGTACGACATACATACCTTTTGCATCAATAACCTCTGCGCCTATTACTGCAAGGTCGCAGTTGGTAACCTCTAAGATTTTGCTGTCGCGGATGATTACCGAGCCATCCTTAAGCCAGCCCTGAGGAGTCAGGATTCTGGCATTGATAATTTGTGTTAGCATTTATATGTTTTTATGGTTTGTATTTCTCACGTGAGAGTCAATGTCGTCACAAAGGTACAACTTTTTTCCATGAAAGTACCAAAAGGAGGTAAAGATTTCATTATCGAGGTAGTAGATGCCAACCAGACAGAGCAAATCTCATAAAAAGATAATTAGCGTAATCCACGTTTCTGACGCGCCCAAGGGATGATGCGCGATGCCTCCAGACCTTGTTCAAGGAACGAACGCATCTGTTGCATGTATGGAGCGGTATACTCAAAGAAGAGCTTATACCCCTCGCACAGGGTGTTGAGTCCCTTCTCGCCGCGTCTCGTGGTGGCAAAGCGGTGTTTGGGGCATTCGCCACGACACGCAAAGAGGTACTCGCACTTGCGACAGTCAGAGGGAAGTGCGTTGCGTTTCTCTATACCGAAGCGGAAAATTTCGGGTTTGCGCTGCAGGTCGCGCAGATGCTCCACGCCAATATTGCCGAGGCGGTATTCGGGATACACGAAATGGTCACACATATACACGTCACCATTGTGTTCTACCACCAGTCCGTCACCACACGTAGGGCAGAATGAGCACAACGAGGGTTGCACACCGCACCATTGTGCCAAGGTGATATCGAACAGTTGCACGAAGCGTTCACCCACATCCTGCACGACCCACTCGTCAAAAATATCGCACATGAATTTACCGAATGCCTTGGAGGTAATGCTCCAAGGAGCTATCATAGCTCCCGGTGTGCCGGGGGGGACAATGGCTGCTCGAGGTATCCTCCCGTTGTCTCCCGAGTGTTCCGGACACCCTGAGGTATCCATCGAGAGTGTCTTCTCCACTACTGGCAGGAACTGCATATACCTGCTCACCGAGCGCATAAATAAGTATACTTCTCGTCCACGTCCTGCACAGCGGTCGTTGATGGTACTCAGCGTGTTATACTCCACACCATTGACAGCCATCATCTCTACAGCCCGCATCA
>JAFWXS010000071.1 GCA_017517925.1 Bacteroidaceae bacterium
CGGTTCCTACGATGAAACCATCATTAAGCATTGGCTTTCCGTCTTTATCCACCGATTCTTTGCCCAACAGTTCAAGCGTTCTTGTATGACCGATGGACCTAAGGTTGGCAGTGTATCTCTTAGTCCCCGTGGTGACTGGCGAATGCCAAGCGATGCATGTTGTAATTTATGGTTGAAAAAAATAGGATAGTTTCGTTTACTTCGATTTGATATGCTTATCTTTGTGAAAACCTTGCCCCCGCATGCGACCAAGCAGGGATAAAAATAAACTACAAACAACCGCATGCAATTAAGTGTCGATTAGTACAATAGATACAACACTTCCTATGTGGGCAAATAATTATTTTGCATCGGAGAGGATAAATCTCCGCTCCTTACTCCTTATTCGCTATCTTATTCTCGTAGGTGTCGGTGATTAGAGTGAGGGCGCCGTCGCCCGTTACGTTGCAGGCGGTGCCGAAACTATCCTGCAGGGCGAAGATCGTAAGGAGCAGTGCTGTGCCCGTCTCGTCAAAGTGCAAGACCGAGATAATCAGCCCCAACGACGCCAGCACCGTACCTCCAGGCACGCCGGGTGCGCCAATAGCGAACAAGCCCAGCATCAAGATAAAGAGCACCAACGTAAAGAGGCTCGGCATTGAGCCATAGAGCAGTTGCGAGACAGTCATCACAAAGATCGTCTCCGTCAGTATTGAGCCACAAAGATGTATATTCGCAAAGAGTGGGATGGTCACGTCGCTAATCTCCCTGCGCAACACGGGACTCTTATGGGCGCAATTCAACGCAACGCCCAACGTGGCCGCCGAGGACATCGTACCCAACGCCGTAAGATAGGCCGGCCCGTAGTATTTCAGCACCTGCCAACCGTTTTTACGTGAGTATATCGAGGCAATGCCATAGAGCAATGCCAGCCATATATAGTGGCAGGCGATAACCACCAGCAGAATAGAAAGGAACACGGGCAACTGCTTGGTCACAGCGCCCTGATAACTCAGGATGCAGAAGTTTGCAAAGATAAAAACAGGTAGCACAGGCAGCAATACCTGCCGAACTAACTCGAGCACCATACGCTGGAAGGTATCGAGCAATCGGGTAAATTCATCCGACTTAACCCACGCCGTAGCCAAGCCGAGCATCACCACCAGCACCAATGCCGTCATCACATTCATCACCGGAGGAATGTCGATTTGCAAGATATTTTCAGGCAATGCCTTCAACGCGTTGGCATCTGAAGCGATATTCAGATGAGGGATTACCCCATAACCTACCGCAGCACCAAAGAGCGATGCTCCGACAGATGAGAGGTAGGCAATACCGAAAGCAAACAGCAACATCTTCGAGGCATTACTACGCAGATGCGCTATCGAGGGGGCAATAAAGCCCAGGATAATCAGCGGCACCAAGAAGAAGATAACCTGCCCGCTTATATGTTTAAGGCTCACGATTGCGGCCAACACGCCCCCATCAACATACACACCTACGGCTATGCCGAGCGCTACGGCAATGAGGAGTTGTACTATGGTGTTTTTTAGAAAATTTTTCATCTTGCTCTTAACTCTATTACCACAAATATAACACTTTATTGGGGATATACTTGCAAAATAGAATCCATAAAAAATATTTTCACAGACGGGATATATCATTTTTTTCGTAAATTGCGTTAATTATTTATACTACCCATTACAACAACACATACACAATGAAAGTATTACTCCTAAACGGAAGTCCCCACAAGCAGGGCAACACCGCCATAGCACTTACAGAGGTGGCTCGACAATTAGCCACAGAGGGCATAGAGAGCGAAATCGTATGGATAGGCAACAAGCCCGTAAGAGGTTGCACGGCGTGCCGACAGTGCCTTACAAAGGGATTGGGGCGTTGCATCTTCGATGACGACATCTGCAATAGCATATCTGCCAAGTTCAAGGATGTGGATGCGCTCGTTGTCGGCTCGCCCGTATATTACGGACAGCCTAACGGTGCTCTGCTCGCTATCGTACAGCGCGCCTTCTACTCCAACAGTGCCAACATCGCAGGCAAGCCTGCCGCCGCCATTGCCGTATGTCGTCGTGGTGGTGCTACGGCTACCTTCGAGGCTCTGAATATGCCCTTCCAGATGCTTAATATGCCCGTTGTGACCTCCCAATATTGGAACATAGTCTATGGCCATAGCGTTGGACAGGCATCGCTTGACGTTGAAGGCATGCAAACAATGCGTACCCTTGCCCGTAATATGGCTTGGCTGCTCAAGTGCACCAACGGCAAGCCAGCCCCCGGCCGTGCAACAGAGGAGCCGTGGGAGTGTATGAATTTTATTAGATAAAGAGATATGAAGATTCTAATCATAGGCCCGGGTGCGGGTGATTCGTTCTATTGTGGCAACTGCTTTCGCGACTCGTTGCAGGCCTCGGCGCTTATCCGTGCCGGCCACGACGTAACCATAATGCCGCTATATCTGCCCATGCACCACGCCACCGAGGGTGTGCCCATATTCTTCCCTGCCGTGTCGTACTACATCGAGCAGGCGATGTTCCGCAAGGGCAACATGCCGCAATGGATAAACAAACTGGCCTCATCAAAGCTCTTTATGAATATCGCCGCCTCGATGTCGGGCTCTACGTCGGCCGAGGGTATGGAGGGGATGACCATGTCGATGATCACGGGCGACGACGGAGCATTCAAGCGTAACGTGGCCGATATGATAGAGTGGATTCGAAAGGATGGTGTGCCCGACGTCGTGCATCTCTCCTCTTCGCTTCTTATCGGCATAGCCTCGCCCCTTAAGGAGGAGTTGGGCGTGCCCGTAGTATGTTCATTGCAGGATGAGGAGGTGTGGATCGACTCGCTAAAGGATAAGTGGTCCGACATAGCGTGGGAGGCCATCATCGCCAACTCGGCGGGTGTGGATGCCTTTGTCACCACGAGCAACTACTACAAGGCACTCATTGATGCAAAAATGCCTTCGCTCTCGCCAAAGGTCATTTATCCGGGTATCAATATCGACAAGTATTACAACGACACTCTGCCCGACTGCCCCACCATCGGGTTCTTCTACCGCATGAACGACCACGACGGACTGGATACTCTTGCCGAGGCCTTCGTAATGCTCAAAAAGCGTGGCACGATACCGAATCTCAAGCTACGCATCGGCGGTGGTAACACCGACTCGGACAAGAAGTTTTTGTCACACGTAAACGACATTCTGCGACCCTACATCGACGACGTAATCTTTGAGCCGGATTACTCGCCCGCCCTGCACCATAGGTTCTACCGCGAGGTGTCGCTCATCAGCGTGCCGCTACGCTTTGACGAGGGCGTAGGAATATATATCTGCGAGGCATACGCCACCTCTCGCCCCGTTGTAGAACCACGCCGAGGCTCCTTCCCCGAGATTGTGGGCGATGCGGGAGTGCTATACGATGATGAGAGTGCCACAGGACTGGCCACGGCATTGGAGAAGGTTCTTGCTGACAAGGCCCTCTACGACAGCCTGCGCGAGAAGGCCAAAGCAATGGCCCGAGATAGGTATTCTGACAGGCTCTGTGCCGA
The DNA here is from genome assembly GCA_017517925.1 of Bacteroidaceae bacterium. GTDB lineage: Bacteria > Bacteroidota > Bacteroidia > Bacteroidales > Bacteroidaceae > UBA1189. The sequence goes on from JAFWXS010000071.1 coordinate 3,550, forward strand.
CGCATTGATAGAGTTATACTCAAATATAATAGAAAAATAAGAAAAGAGACTGTCTAACAAGAACGTTAAACAGCCTCAATTCTTTAAGAACGTGTATAAAAAGAGGGATTTCAAGGCTTGCGATGCCCGAAAAAGCGGAGTTTACTCGACGTAAATGAGCATTTTGAGGGCGAGCGTAACGCAGAAATCACCTTGTTAGACACGTTCATTTCATTTACGTTAGTCAATTCCTCCTACTTGATGCCCAACTTTGCCTTGATAGCCTTGGGGATAGAGTTCTTATGAACCATAACCGATACGGTCTTTGCCTTCATATACTCCTCCGAGAAGTAGTGGTAGCCCGTGCCATTACGCTGTGTACCCCAAGAGTTCTTGATCTTGTAGTACTTCACGCCATCCTGATCCTTGGCAATACCTACCAGGTGCTCGAGGTGGTCATCCGTAGTGGTGAAGCTCTCAAAACCCTTCTGGCGGCTCTCCTGCGTTACGGGCTTCTCAACAGCCTTCGCCGTGAGGGTCTGTGCCTTGCGGAGATCCTCGTCGGTATTTACCGCTACGTAGTGCTGGAAAGCATAGCCTGATTCGCTCACGTCGCCGTCCCACGCTACGGTGTAGCCTGTATTTACAGCGTTGTCGATAACCTGCATAAGCTCATTCAGAGGCAGGTTATACATCAAGGCGTGATCCCAGTTATCGGGAATCTCCAGGGGAACCAACTCGTAGAAGGGGTGGTGAGTGAACGATGTAAGCTCCACATAGTCATCAGCATTCAAGCCAAGACTCTCGGCAAAGCTCGCAGCGTTGTACTCCTTGCCCTTATAGGTAAAGGTTGCAGGAACCTCGCCAAGGTAAGCATCCATCACACCATTCACGATCTCGGGCTTCAGCGGTGACTTCATCTCCACGGCAGCATCGCTGACTGCCTTTACCCACTTCGCCAACTCGCCGTGGTTATGGGTTGCTGAATCGTAGTTGATACCATCGTACACCTCCTCGGGCATAAGACCAACGTTGTCCATAACCCAGGTAACCATATGCGCAATACTACCCTGGCTCACGTTACCGCGACCACGACGCATATAGTTGTCGTTCATACGGCGGATGTAGTTATTGCGAACGATGAACATCTCCGAGAGGTCGTACTCGCCCTTGCCCATACGCAACAGCTCCGACTCAAGGAACGACACGGTAGCAAAGCACCAGCAAGTACCCGTGCTTGCCTGATTCTTCACTGGAGTAGCGGCATTTACCTTTACATCCGTGAACTCATACTTGTACTGCGCAGAAGCACCCACGCAAGCACAAAGCAGAGCGGCCGTTAACAATATCTTCTTCATAGTAGTGTCCTATTTTCAGATTACAAACCCAACTTCTTGCGGATAGGAGCGGGGATAGCGTTCTTGTTTACAACGATGTTCATGGTCTTGTACTGAACGAAAGCCTCTGATACGTACCAGATACCCTTGTACTTACCGGTCTCGCCCCAAGAGTTCTTAACCATATAGTACTTCGTACCGTTCTGATCCTTGGCAATACCGTAGATGTGCATACCGTGGTCATCGGTAGTGGTCTTGTTGTCGTAACCTGCCTGACGCAACTCCTGAGTGATCTTAAGCTCCTTGCCGGGGGCGTTGGTGTTGTTCAGGATAGCATTCTGCTCCTCGGGTGAGCGGCCGATCCAACGAGCCTCGTCAGAACCTGCCTCCTGACGGTTACCCTCAACGTCGGGAACGATACCCAGACCCTGACGGTTGAAGCCAGCCTCGCTAACGTCTGATGCCCAAGCTACGGTGTAGCCGTTCTCGATAGCGTAGTCGAAGATCTGCATCATCTCCTCCAAAGGAAGGTTGTATGAGAGATCCCAGCGCCAGTTGTCGGGAACCTCGATAGCGAACTGTGAGTAGAAGGGGTGGTGAGTGAACGAGGTGATTGAAACATAGTCATCAGCGTTCAGCTTCAAATAATCCTTTGCAAATGACTGGGGAGTGTACTGCTTGCCAGCGTAGGTAAAGGTCTCGGGAATCTCGCCGAGGTAAGCCTCCAAAATACCCTCCAGACCCTTGTGCCATGCGGTTGAGAGGTTGCGGTTGGGCTTGGTCTTGATAGCGTTAACGTAAGCCTTCATCGCTGCCTCCATCTCGCCATGCTTATTCAAAGGCTCGCCATAGTTCAAACCCTCCAACTCAGCCTGTGGCAACATACCGTAGTGCTTCAGGGTGTAGATTACATCACCGAATGAGCTACCCTGTGCGAAGTTAAGGAAGCCGTCCAAACGGATGAACTTGTCAGCCTTGTCTGAGTAGCCGTGCCATACGGGGAACATCTCAGCCAAATCGATATCCTTGGGAGCACCCTTCTTGATAGCCTCACTCTCGAGGAA
>JAFWXS010000072.1 GCA_017517925.1 Bacteroidaceae bacterium
ATTAGGGTCAGTGATGGTCTCTACGGTGAATCCACCAAAGCCTGCTGCTTTCTGATATTGTGTCTTTACGAGGTTAAGAGCAGTTTTGTTATTGGCGCATCCTGAATAGCTGAGTCCGTAATCATTTGTGCTGTCCCAATAGATGTCGGGTACGAGGTCGTGGTTACCAGTGATGGTAATGAAAGGAATCTGGGCGTCGTTGAATCCCTTCATGGCATTAGTGAAGTTTGTTCCAGATTCTTCATTGTCTTTATCCATATCACCCAAGCAGATGACGAGGTCGGTAGTGGGGACATAACCTTTGGGGGCATTGGCGAAGATCACCGCTTTGCCACCCTCCTTGTTCATGTTGATGATGTTTGTGGCCATTGTCTGCATATCGGCAACCGAGATACCTGAACCTTCAGCCACGTGGGGGTCACCGAACATCACTACAGTGAAGTACTGCCCCGCCAAGAAGCGAAACGAGTAGGCCTTGCCGTCATACACGAAGGTCTCAATCTCACCGTCGGTGATGAAGGTCTCAGTGGGGTTGGGCACTACGCTGGCTGCATCCACTGCGGTGCCATTTACTTTTACGCCGGTAATGGCGCTGTTAAGGTCTGTGCCTGCGGGCAGCTGCATGAGCCACGAGCCGTCGGCCATCTCAGAGGCAGTGGCAGTCTTTCCGCCTGCATACGTGAACGTCATCGTCTGTGCCCAACTGCTAATCGCCACAAGGACTGCAGCCGCGAGGCTCATAAGTCGTTTGGTCTGTTTCATAGTGCTTTTATGTTTTTTATGGTTTATACATCCTTGCTCTAAGATGCTGCAAATGTAATGTAAATATTGCAAATGACAATCGAATAAAGTGTTAAACCTACACTTTTGGGACAAAAAAATTGCAAAGGCACTTTGTCAAGATTTTTGTAGGCTTGATAAAGTTTTATCGCCTTGGTGACAAAAAATTATCGCCGAAGCGATAAAAAATTGTCGCCCCAGCGATAAACTTTTGTTTCTGCAGTATACTGAAATAAGTTGTGCAGGTTAAACTGCCAACTTTCATCAAATCAGGACTGTCAGTCTTGTCTTAGAAGTCAAACAGGTCACTCATGCCGAGCAGTCCCTGATGCCCGGCGGTGTACTCGGCTGCCAGCACGGCGCCGAGGGCGAAGCCGCGGCGGCTCTTGGCATCGTGGGTGATGGTGATGCTGTCGGCCTCGGAGTCGTAACGGATGGTATGGATGCCCGGCACCTCGCCCTCGCGGATGGAGCTCACGGGGAGCTCGTCGGCAGCACACTCGGTGGTGCCGCTGAGGGTGCCATCGGCAGCGAGCAGCGTGCCCGGTACCCAGGAGTGCTTGCGGTCGAGGTTCTCAAGGATGCCTTCGGCCAACGTGATGGCGGTGCCGCTGGGAGCGTCGAGCTTGTGGATGTGGTGGGTCTCGCTCATCGCCACGTCGTACTCGTCGAAGCGGTTCATGATCTTGGCGAGGTATTTGTTCACAGCGGAGAACACGGCCACGCCAAGGCTGAAGTTGGAGGACCAGAAGAGGGTCTTGCCGCCCTCGGTACACAGACGGCGCACCTCGTCGCCATGCTGCTCGAGCCAGCCCGTACTGCCAGACACCACCTTGACACCGGCTGCAAAGGCCTTCATGTAGTTGTCGTAGGCCACCATGGGATTGGTGAACTCGATGGCTACATCGGCACTGCGGAATGCCTCGGAGGCGAAGTCCTCCTGGTTGTCAATGTCGATGATACATACAATCTCGTGCCCGCGCTGCAGGGCAATCTGCTCTATCATACGGCCCATCTTGCCGTAGCCGATCAATGCTATTTTCATTTTTGTTGGATATGACGTTATAAAGAATACTCTGTATATATAGCAAAACAGTCTTGCAAAGGTACGAATAAACGCGCGAAATACAAAGTCTACTTTGATATTTCTCAGCGAGCGTGAGTAGAGCTAAAGGCTGCTGAGCAGACTAAACTTGAAATAAAATCTAAACAGATTCTAAAGGTAGTGTTTATTTTTGCGAAACTCTGCATAAATTCGTACTTTTGCGCGATTATTAACAAATTTCAGCAGAAAACAGGCATTATGGCGCACCATCATCACATACATCTGCATAGCGATGTGGCGGGAAAGAATATCCTCTCGGCCTTCTTCATCAACCTCACTTTCACGGTAATCTCCATCATCGGAGGATGGCTGACCAACAGTATGGCCATCATCTCCGACTCTATCCACGACCTCGGGTGCACCCTGTCGATAGCCCTTGCCTGGGTCTTTGAGCGCATAGCCGGACACAAGCCCACGCCCCGCTTCACCTTCGGCTACCGGCGGTTTACGCTCTTGGGGGCGTTCGTCAATGCCTTCATCCTGTTGGGTGGCTCGTCGGTAGTACTCTACGAGAGCATCGGCCGTATGGCACACCCCGAGAAGGTCGATGCCGAGGGTATGCTGTGGTTTGCCCTGCTGGCTATCCTGTTCAAGGGACTGGCTGCATGGCGCACCTGGAAGGGGGCGAGCGTGAACCAGCGCATGGTGTCGCTACACCTCTTGGGCGACTGCCTCGGCTGGGTGGCCGTATTGCTGGGTAGCCTGGTGATGCTGTTTGTGGAGGTACCCCTACTCGACCCCATACTGTCGGTATGCATATCCATCTATATACTCTACAACGTGGTGCACAACCTGATAGTGGCTTTCCGTATCGTGCTCGAAGGTCTCCCTGCCGATGTCGATTACGCTACATTGAAGGGCGAGATAGCGGCATTGCCCGATGTAGCAGAGCTGAGCGAACTGCGCGTATGGAGCCTCGACAATGAGCACCATGCAGCCGAGGTGCACCTGACCACTTCACTTGTCCGACTCGACGAGGTAGAAGCACTGAAAAAGTCACTCCGCGCCCTATTGGAGAGACACGGAGTGACGATGAGCACTATCGAGGTAAACCTCAGTAGAAAATAATATAGATTCTGCACGAGCAACATCACTTGACGAAGAGTACCTTCGTCAAGATGCCCTCGTTGCCCTCTTCATCGCTGCCAAGCACGTAATATACGCCCGTAGATACGCGCTGTCCCTGCGGAGTGCGTCCATCCCAAGTAAAGGAGCCACCGAGCGAAGTACCCTCGGCCACCAAGCGACCTGCGGTGTTGATGACCTTAACGTGACTATTGACTTTAAGGCCCACGATAGTGATGAGGCCGTCGTAATCGGGCATCACAGGATTGGGATAGGCATATACATTCTCTTTCTCGAACGTCTCTTCGGCACGTGTGGCATCGCTCATGTAAGATACCAGTCCCTTGTCGGTGCCGATAAACAACTCTCCCGATTTGTGATGCAGCGCCAGGCTCTCAATGGAATTTGAGGGCAAAGGGCTGTTGTCTTTTGTAAAGTGATGTATACTTTCCAAACCGTCAGGCCCAATAAGGTAAAGACCATTGCTGAGCGTACCAATCCATTTACGGTTGGCAGCATCAATCTCTATGCAGGTAGTATAGGCTCCATCGAGCAGATAATCGGCATAGTTGGTCCCATCATTGCGAGGCACCTTAATCTTGGTGAAGCGATAGTCTTCATTGAAGACTGTCTCGGTATTGTATAGTACGTATGGCCCCTTATCGGTCATTACCCAAATATCTCCGTTGTGGTCTTCTGCAATGTCGTTGATATAGTATACTTCGACTGAACCTCCGTCCTGATCGACAAACTTTTCGTTGAAAACCTTGATACGATCATCTGTCGTATTTTCAAGTGTGCCATTGAGGTCGATGCAGAAGAGACGAACCTCGTTCTGCATACTCACTACCCACACACGATCGCGACTATCAAAAAGTACTTCTGTCACCGTGGGAAGATATTCCAATTCATCGTAATAAAGGCTTACGAAGGTGCCATCGGGCTTCATGATTTTGAGAGGAGATGTCACATTGCCACCACCATCAGCGTTGGAAATCCATAAGTTATCCCATTTGTCATACAATAATCGGCTAATACGAGTGTACTCGTAATTGGGATTACCATTTTTTTTATAAGGTACGGCTGATTCTAAAGGCGAAGCAATCACATCAGGGGAACCAGGTTTTTCTACATGTGTATACTGCCTGACAAATTTCATATCTCGAAACTCATATATACCTTGTCCGAATGATGAAGCATAATGATGATTAGGGTCTTTAGGGTCTTGTACAATGCTAGTCATGTTCCTAAAAGTTCCAGCAATACGGCTATCTACCCCTTCTTCTTCAAATGAAGTCCATACACCATCCTCATACATCATTAAGGTAGCTTGACGATGAAGGTGCGAGTAGTCAAAATAATTAATGTAACCACCAGCTATGAGTAAACGATCATCATCAACAAAACTGAGATACTGACAATAGTTGCGCACTGGGCTATTGGGAATGATGCCCGATACGAACTGCATCACACACTTCTCCTTCTCATCGTAACGATATCCGTTGAGACCCTTGGCGCCATTGCAAGTCCAAAATGTTCCATCGTCTGCAACAAGGTAGTTGACCGTACCGTCATCAAAACTAAGTTGGGTATAATCTGCCAACGAAGAATAGACCAAGACATTGGTCTTATTTCCAATCAAGAGCATTCCATCTGTGCAATGAAGGAAAGTAAATTTGCCTGTGCTGAAGAGCGTGGAGTTACCATCGGAGGAATTAACTGAATAGACCGATTCTTTCGATTTCAACGCCAACAGATTATTATCAAAGATAGTAAGCTGTGTGTATACATTACCATTCAGCAACACCCAGTTGGAGGCATCGAGCAGATTGCTACGTGTGTCGCCACTATACAATCCCTCTGCCGTGGCGGCATAGAGAATTCCGTCTAACTCTACACAACTGTGCGTCGTTTTACCAAGCACATAGGTGTTGCCAAACTCCTCACGCTCGACATCAAGCACTATGACTCCGAAGTTGGTCGCCAAGTAGGCCTTTCCGTCTATGATGCGCAGGCCGTTCACCTGAGGATCAAAAGTCGATGTATTAGCGAAATCGGTAATATTCACCACGTTCCCATCGGGATGTATGAGGTCAATGTTGGCATTCTCATAGATGATGACCAGTGTGTTCGTTTTCTCACATACCCCAATATGGCGTATGCCTTGGTCGTTTAAGATATTCGACTTGTCATAGCATTCTACGAAATCAGTAGTAGGCGTATAGGAGTACAGCGACCCATCACTGAGGACATAGACCTCGTCATTTACAACCACACACTGCGTAGCATTATGATATGCCATATGCAAGCGCCACGAGCCTATACCTGCACATACAGAAGATATGTAGCACTGCAATATCACTATCAGTGTGAATAGTCGTTTCATCCAATTATCCTTTTTTATTCAAATATTGGGCCAACAATTCTACGGCCTTGGCACGATGGCTGATGCGGTTCTTCACCTCACTGCCTAACTCGGCAAAGGTAAGGTCGTAACCTTCTGGGACGAAGATAGGGTCGTATCCGAAGCCTCCCTCACCCCTACGTACCTCAATGATAGAGCCACGTACGATACCTTCAAATAGTTGAGTCTCTTCACCTAATAATAACGCAATCACTGTACGAAATTGTGCACCGCGCTGACTTTTCCCCGTTAAATTATGCAAAAGTTTGTCCATGTTGGCTTCTGAGCCACCGCCGCTGTAGCGGGCACTATACACTCCGGGAGCACCATCAAGGGCATCGACCTCTAATCCGCTGTCATCGGCAAAGCAGTCGTAGCCGTAGTGCTGTTTCACATACTGGGCCTTCTGCAAGGCATTGCCGGCAAAGGTGCCGGACGTCTCAGGTATGTCGGCATCGCAGCCTATCTCGTGCAAGCTCAGGATATGATAGCTGTCGCCCAGTATGGCAGCCACCTCTTCGAGCTTGTGGGCGTTGTTGGTGGCAAAGACGAGTTTATGTTTCATCGGGCGTATGTATTACTTGGTCACCTTCATCTTGTCGAATCCCTCACCATAGACTCCCGTGACGTTGCTCTGCGAGACGAAGGCGTTGGGATCTATGTCGTGGATGATACGGAAGAGGTTCACGGCATCCTGGCGGCGGGCCAGCACTACGAGCACCTTGCGCGGCTGCTTGCTGTACCATCCCATGCCGTCGAGTACGGTGACACCGCGGTGGAGCTTCGAGTTGATGAAGTCGGCAATCTCCTCATACTTGTTGGAGAAGATGAAGAACTGCACCGAGCGGCGGGTGCTGTTGATGTAGTAGTCGAGCGACACGCTCATGATGACCAGTGCCACGAAACCGAACATCACGCGGCGCCAGTCGTTGAACACGAAGTAGCAGCTGCTGATGATGATGATGTCGGAGATCATCGTGGCGCGGCCAAAGCTGATGTTGCGGAACTTGTTGATGATGGCGTTGATAATATCCATGCCGCCCGTACTGCCGTTGTGGGTGAAGGCGAGCCCCACACCGATACCGGCCGCTATGGCTCCGAGCACGCAGGCCATGAAGTCCTGCCCGGGCCCGAGCAGCTGCATGAACTGCCCGTTATCGTCGAGAAACCATTGCTGGGTGACATCGAGCATCACGGTAAGCATACCTACAGCATAGATTGTCTTAAGGCAGAATCTCCACCCGAGCAGCTTGAGGGCAAACAGGAGCAGTACGGCATTGATGCTGAGGTATACCAACTGCATGTCGATGCCCGTAGCATAATACACGATGGCCGAGATACCAGTGACACCACCCATAGTAATCTGATAGGGAAGCATGAAACAGCTCCACCCCAAGGAGTAGATGAATAGTCCGAGAGCGATGGCGAGGTAGTCCTTGACCTCGCGGAACAGCTTGTGCTTGTTGTCTAACAGGAAGGTTTGCATAGTATTTATTTTTAGGAGTTTAGGAGGTAGGAGTTCAGGAGTTCAGACGAAATCTGCTTGTTGCCTTTCAGGAGATACAACCATAGCCTAAACTATTGTCTGAACTCCTGAGCGGAGCGATAACTCCTGAACTCCTGTACTCCTATAATTAACCGATAACGATATTCACAATCTTCTTCGGCACGACGATGACCTTGCGGATGGTCTTGCCGTCGATGTACTTCTGTGTATTCTCGTTGGCGAGTACGGTCTGCTCGATGGTGGCGTTGTCCATATCGGCCGCGAGGTCGAGGGTGAAGCGTGTCTTGCCGTTGAAGGAGATGGAGTAGGTCACGTTGTCCTCCTTGAGGTACTCCTCGTTCCATGCAGGCCACTGGGCATCACATACGGAGCCTTCGCCTCCGAGCAGCTCGTGCAGCTCTTCACATACGTGGGGAGCGAAGGGGGCGAGTGCCACGACGAGCGGCATCAGGATCTCCCTCTTGGCACACTTGAGCGACGACAGCTCGTTCACGCAAATCATGAAGGCGCTGATGGAGGTGTTGTACGAGAAGGCCTCAATATCGGTAGTTACCTTCTTGATGAGCTTGTGCAGCGACTTCAGCTCCTCCTTGGTGGGGGCCTCATCGGTGACGAGCAGTTCACCGTTACGGCCGTAGAAGAGTGCCCAGAATTTCTTGAGGAAGCGGTGGCAACCGTCGATACCGTTGGTGTCCCAAGGCTTCGACTGCTCTACGGGGCCGAGGAACATCTCGTACATGCGCAGCGTGTCGGCACCGTACTTTTCTACGATCATGTCGGGGTTGACGACGTTGAACATCGACTTCGACATCTTCTCCACAGCCCAACCGCAGATGTACTTACCGTCTTCGAGGATGAACTCGGCATCGTTGTACTCGGGGCGCCAAGCCTTGAAGGCTTCGATATCGAGGACATCGTTGGCAACGATGTTTACGTCTACGTGGATGGGGGTCACGTCGTAGTCCTTCTTCAGGTTCAGCGACACGAAGGTGTTGGTATCCTTGATGCGGTATACGAAGTTGCTTCGGCCCTGTATCATACCTTGGTTGATGAGTTTCTGGAAAGGCTCGTCGTTCTTGCTGTAGCCGAGGTCGTAGAGGAACTTGTTCCAGAAACGCGAGTAGATGAGGTGACCCGTGGCATGCTCGCTGCCACCCACGTAGAGGTCCACGTTCTGCCAATACTCGCCCACCTTGTCATCCACGAGAGCCTCGTGGTTGCGGGGGTCCATATAGCGCAGGTAGTAGGCCGATGAGCCTGCAAAGCCGGGCATGGTGTTCAGTTCGAGGGGGAAGATGGTGACGTTGTCAATCTTCTCGTTCTCCACTACACAATTATTTACCGTGTCCCAAGCCCATACGGTAGCGTGACCCAATGGAGGCTCACCGCTCTCTGTGGGGAGGAACTTGGCCACCTCGGGCAGCTCGATGGGCAGACAGCTCTCGGGTACCATGTAGGGCATGCCCTCCTTATAGTATACGGGGAACGGCTCGCCCCAGTAGCGCTGGCGGCTGAAGATGGCATCGCGCAGGCGGTAGTTCACCTTCACGTGGCCGAGACCCTTCTCCTTGATATATTCCTTGGTGCGTGCGATAGCCTCCTTCACGGTCAGTCCGTTGAGCACGAGGTCACACTCGCCCTGTTGCTCGGGGCGCGGAGAGTTCATCATGATACCCTCCTTGGCATCGAAGCTCTCTTCCGACACGTCGGCGCCCTCGATGAGCGGACGTATCTCAAGGCCGAAATGCTTGGCAAAGGCATAGTCGCGGCTGTCGTGGGCAGGCACTGCCATGATGGCTCCTGTGCCGTAGCCTGCGAGCACATAGTCGGAGATCCATACGGGGATGCTCTCTCCGGTGAGGGGGTTGATGGCATACGAACCGCTCCATACACCTGTCACGCGGCGGTCAGCGATACGCTCACGCTCGGTGCGCTTCTTCGTGGCGTCGAGGTAAGCTTCCACGGCCTCCTTCTGCTCGGGTGTGGTGAGGGTAGCCACCAGTTCGCTCTCGGGAGCCAGCACCATGAAGGTGACGCCGAACACCGTGTCGGCACGGGTGGTGAAGATGACAAACTCCACATCGCTGTCCTTCACCTTGAAGGTGAGCTCGGCACCCTCGCTGCGGCCTATCCAGTTGCGCTGGGTCTCCTTGAGCGAGTCGGTCCAGTCGATGCGGTCGAGTCCTTCGAGCAGGCGGCCTGCATACGCCGATACGCGCAGGCACCACTGGCGCATCTTCTTCTGCACCACAGGGTATCCGCCACGCTCCGACACGCCGTCTACCACCTCATCGTTGGCCAGTACGGTACCTAACTTGGGGCACCAGTTCACCATCGTCTCGCCTAAGTAGGCGATGCGGTAGTTCATCAGCACCTCCTGCTGTTCCTTCTCGCTCATGGCCTTCCACTCGGCAGCGGTGAACGCCAAGTTCTCCGAACAGGCCGCGTCGATGCCCTCCGAGCCGTTCTGCTCAAAGTGTGCCACCAGCTCCTCGATAGGCATGGCCTTGCCCTGGGCATTGTCGTAGTAGGAGCCGAACATGCGGATGAAGGCCCACTGTGTCCAGTGATAGTACTCGGGGTCGCAGGTGCGTATCTCGCGGTTCCAGTCGAAGGAGAACCCTATCTTGTCCAGCTGCTCGCGGTAGCGGGCAATGTTCTGCACGGTGGTGATGGCGGGGAGCTGCCCCGTCTGTATGGCGTATTGCTCGGCAGGGAGTCCGTAGGCATCGTAGCCCATGGGGTTGAGCACGTTGTAGCCCTGCGAGCGCTTGTAGCGGGCATAGATGTCCGAGGCGATGTAGCCCAGCGGATGGCCCACATGGAGTCCCGCCCCTGAGGGGTAGGGGAACATGTTGAGCACGTAAAACTTCTTCTTCTCCGGGTCCTCGGTCACGCGATAGGTCTGGTCGTCCACCCATCGCTGCTGCCATTTCTTCTCGATGTCTCTAAAGTTGTATTCCATATCTGTTTTTCTATTATCTCTTTTGACTTTAGTTTAATGTAGCAAATGTAGTGTAAAAAAACGATTTGACGAAGTATACCTTATGAAAAATATTTTTCATCGTCCCGTACGTCCGAAAAGTTTGTCGATAAGGTCCTTTCTCCCCATACGACGCAGCTCCTCCATGATGGCGCGTTGCATCTCGGGCTTGTACCAAAAGAAGAACTGTCGCTGGGCCAGTTTGTCGCGTTGCGACTTGGCGGAGAAGATGGGTTGTAGCGTGTAGGGGTGGAATCCCGTGTGCCACGCCTCGGTGCTCACGGTCATGGGCGTGGGGGTAAAGTCCTGCACCTGTTCCAAGTGGAAGTCCATGCGCTTGGTGAGCACGGCCAGCTCGGCCATGTCCTCGGCGGTGCAGCCCGGGTGGCTGCTGATGAAGTAGGGTATGATCTGCTGGCGGAGGTTTTCCTCGCGGTTGATGCGGTCGAAGGTGCGCTTGAATTGCTCGAACTGGCTGAATGAGGGCTTGCGCATGATGTGCAGCACCGCATCGGAAGTATGTTCGGGGGCCACCTTGAGGCGCCCGCTCACATGGTGTGTGATGAGTTCGTGGGTATACTCCTTGGCCGCGCGGTTGACTGCCTCGTCGTTGCTACGGTGTAGCAGGAGGTCGTAGCGCACGCCGCTGCCGATAAAGCTTTTCTTTATCTCGGGTAGGGCATCCACAGCGCGGTAGATGTCGAGCAATGGACGATGGTCGGTGTTGAGGTTGGGACACACCTTGGGGTGTATGCACGAGGGCCGCTTACAACGGGCACAGAGTGTCTTGTCCTTTCCCCCCATGGCGTACATATTGGCCGAGGGGCCGCCGAGGTCGCTCAGGTAGCCCTTGAAGTCGGGTAGTTGGGCCACCGCCTTGACCTCTCGCAAGATACTCTCCTTGCTGCGGCTCACGATGAACTTGCCCTGATGGGCCGATATGGTGCAGAAGGCACACCCTCCGAAGCAGCCGCGATGAATATTTACCGAGTGCTTGATCATGTCGTAGGCGGGGATGCGCTTGCCTTTGTATCTTGGGTGGGGAAGTCTTGTATAGGGTAGGTCAAACGAATGGTCCAACTCCTCCGTCGTCATGGGTGGATAGGGCGCATTGACCACCACATATTTGCCCTCCACCTCTTGGATGAGGCGCGAAGCATTCATCTTGTTCGATTCCTCTTCGATGTGGCGGAAGTTGGCCGCCTCGGCACGCTTGTCGCGCAGGCACTCCTCGTGGCTGTGCAAGACGATGTCGCCGGGCGTAATGCCACCGGGAATCGCCTCCTTGTTGGGGTAGAGGATAGCGGTCTGAGGGATGGAGGACCCACCCCATCCCTCCCTATGAGGGAGGGGGGGCTGACACCGCGGGACCTCAAGTCCTCCCTCACAAGGAGGATTTAGGTGGGTCAGCAGCCTTCTTGCGATTTCCACTATCGGTTTCTCTCCCATACCATACACCAATATGTCGGCACCGCTGTCGCAGAGGATGCTGCGACGCACACGATCTTGCCAGTAGTCGTAGTGGGTGAGGCGGCGCATCGAGGCTTCTATGCCACCGAGTACCACGGGCACGTCGGGGTAGAGGCGTTTGAGTATCTGGGTATATACGATGGACGGGTATTCGGGGCGCAGGTCGTGGCGTCCGTCGGGGGTATAGGCATCCTCAGAACGCAGGCGCTTGTTGGCGGTATACTTGTTTACCATCGAGTCCATGCAGCCGGCAGTGACTCCGAAGAAGAGGCGCGGACGCCCCATCTTGCGGAAGTCGCGCAGGTCGTCCCTCCAGTTGGGCTGTGGCACGATGGCTACGCGCAGTCCCTCGGCTTCGAGCACACGGCCTATCACAGCCGCCCCGAACGAGGGGTGGTCCACATAGGCATCGCCCGAGAAGATGACCACATCCACCTCGTCCCAACCGCGCAGCTCCATCTCCTTGTGCGTCGTGGGCAAGAAATCCGTCAGTTGAGGCATTATTCTTCGGCTTGTTGTGTTTGCTCACGGCTTGCAGCCCACTCATTGTAAACAGCGATGAGCGCGTTTAGTCCGAAAGCCTTCATGTTGTTGTGGTAGATGACATCAATGCACAGGTCCAGTAGGTCTTTGCACCCGTCTTGTGCTACGATGAGTGAGCGCACCGTGAGCTTCAGCTTGTCGAGCACAGCTTCGTCCACGATACCGTTGCTATCTACCAGTCCGCTCATCAGTTGGTATTTCTCAATCGTGAGCAGATGCTCCTCTGTGATCTCCATGCTGCGTGTGCCGCTTTTGTTGGTCTTGATGGTATACATAGTATATTCTATAAATATGTTTACAGTTTTTTCATGTAGGCGCGGCGGCGCTTGTGGTTTTCGCGCTCGAAGTACTCCCACTGTGCCTGCATCTTCGAGTTGGTTTCCAGTTCGGGGTTGCTCTCCGAGTACTTGTATCCCAATTGGTTGTGCGTGGGGATGACATCGGCAAATATGAGTGCCACGGCACCTTTGCCTTGATACTCGGGCTTCACGGCTACGAGAAGCATTTCGGTGGTCTTCGTGTTGTTCCACTTGAGGGCTTTCAAGAGATGCCACCATCCGAAGGGGAGCATGAAACCCTTGGCCTTCTGGAAGGCCTCCGCCAAGGAGGGAAGCAGGATGCCGAATCCTATGAGGTTGTCGTCCTTGTCTACGATGAGCGGCACTAAGCGAAGGTCTACCAAGGGAAGGTACATCGCGATATATTGCTGTATCTGCTTGGGCGAGAGGGCCGAGAATCCGTAGAGGTCGGCATATGCCTCGTTGAGAATCTCGAAGATCTGTACGCCACGTTCTCGTGCCAGTTTGCGGTGCGAGGTATATTTCATTATGCGCAGGCCGAACTTCTCCTGTACGATGCGCGTGATACGGGCGTGCTTCTCGGGTAGCTCCTTGGGGGCGGTGAGCATATACTCCTGCCAGTCGGCATCCTTGGTGTAGCCCATGCGCTCCATGTGTACGGGGTAGTAGGGATAATTGTATATGGTGGCAATGGTGCCTATGCGGTCGAATCCCTCGATGAGCATACCCTCGGGGTCAAAGTCGGTGAAGCCCAACGGCCCTTGTATCTCCTCCATGCCGCGCTCCTTGCCCCATTGCTCCACGGTGGTGAAGAGGGCGTCCACCACCTCGGCATCGTCAATAAAGTCGACCCAGCCGAAGCGCACAGCCTTCTTGTTCCACGCCGAATTGGCCTTATGATTGATAATGGCCACAATGCGCCCCACTACCTTGCCGTCCCTGAGGGCGATGAAAGGTTGTGCTTCGCTAAATTCGAAGGCAGCGTTCTTGGCGGGGTCGAGGGTGTCCCTCACGTCGCTGTACAGGTCGGGCACTGCATACGGGGAGTCCTTGTACAGTTCGTAATTGAAGCAGATAAACTGCTTCATCTCTTTCTTCGTAGTTACAGGTTTTACGGTTACACTCATGGCGTGTTTTTTTCTTTATTTACAGTTGTTATGATAATTGGGGTAAAGGTACGAACAAACGAGCGAAATATAAAACTTGTTTTAAGATTTCTTTGCGAGCGCTGTGTATCTTCACGATTTCTCATCGTAAAGGTAACAAATTTTTGCAATAAAATGCTCAAAGGGTATAAATTATTGTATAAAAAAACGTGGCAGGTTTGTAACCTTGAACAAAAAGGTGTTTTTTGTCAAGGTTTATCGTGCCTTTGACAGAAGATTGAGTAAAGAGAAAAGCGCCCCAAAAGACAACTGACATAGATGATAACCATAAGTAAGGTTACTATAACAAATGAAGCAGGTTTTTTTTTTACACGTGGGTTGTGGGGTGTCGGTCGTAGAGGAAGATTACGATAGGATGATTATCCCCTATGATTAGGGGAATCCCTATATTCCTTCGCGAATAAGAGGGTTGGGCAAGTAACAGAGAAGTCCATAAGGCCTGCGAAGTACGCCTTCGTCTATTCTTCGCAAACCTTATGGACTTCTCCATCAAGCAGGATGCTTTCTCGGGTCATAGACCCTGATACTCTGAAGAAACGGCGGATATACTTTACCCGCCGTGACGCCGCCGCTATAGCCACCTGAATATCTTTTTTTGCTTGACTATCGGCAACAACAAAACTAACACACAGAACAAGTCGTTTCTGTTTATAAAACAAACCTACCTTTATGAACCAATAGGCATGAAAGTCTTCGGGCAATTAGTAACGCTCGGCTTCGGGCGCATCTTCCGGGATAAGGAACAGGTTCAGATACTCGTGCCACCGTTTCCCCTTTTCATAGAAATCGAGGTATATCGAGCGGTTTCCGTTTTTCAACAGCCGCATGCGTATCGTTATTTTCATCTGATTGGACTTGTTTATGGGTGGTTGGAAAAGAAACTATCCACAAGGCTGACCGTATCCACTTTCTTTTGGTCAACAATCTTGGCATAAATGGAGGTCGTGTTCACGTTGGCATGACCGAGCAGTTTTGAGGTCGTATAAATGTCGGCGCCCAAAGTAAGCATCATCGTGGAAAGGTGTGCCGGGCGCAATGGTAGGTTATATGCTTTCCCCTTTACAGATGATGGACGCAATTTGTGCACTGCCCTAAAAAAATGTTCACCAGATGGTGTGAAACCAAGTGGTGAACATCTTTATTGTTTCGTGAGAAATGCTTATCTTCTTCTGATGAAGACCTTACGACGGTTCACGATGTAGTAGCCTTCTGCCAAGCCATCCAGACTTTCAGCCTTGCTGCGCACCTTGATGCCTTGCAGGGTGTAGATGTCAGCAGGTGCCACGTTGGCTCTGAACGAGGCGATGCCTACAGGGACGGAAACGGTCAACTTGCCATCCACATAGGTGATGTCGTAGTTGGCTGCTTCGGCACCGCTGATTGTGATGGTGTAGTCGCCAAGAGGCGAGTCGGGTGTGCCTTCCGTCGTGCAGACGGGTTGCACGGTGAGCACGCTCTCATCCTCATCGTTCTTCCAACCCTCAGCCTTCCATGTGAGCACAGGCATCTCTTCGTCCTGATGCACCTCGATGTCGTCGGCTGTGATGGTCAGTTTCGCCTTGGTGATGGTGAGAGTACCGTTCACATAGTTGTCATTGTAGTTCGTCACGCCTCCCTTGCCAATCACGATTGGATAGGTGCCGGCAGGTGCTCCTGCTGGAATATCACAGGTGATGGCAGGTGTTCCATCCAGCGTTGCGCCTTCCGATGTGAACTCGAAGGTTGGCAGTTCATCGCCATACTCAATCTCGTAACTCTTCGCCGTGATGGTGACAGGATCTGCTGCCGCAATGGTCAGCGTACCTTTCACGAAGGTCAGTTCGTAGTTCTGGGCTTCCGCACCACTCACCGTGATGTCGTACGTGCCAATCTCACTGGCAGATGTTGCCGTTGTCGCAATGGTTGCCTGTGTGGTCAGCACCTCGGCTGTCTCCTCATTCTTGAAGCCTTCATACTCCATCTCAAAGGCAGGAAGATCCTCACCTTGCTTGATGGTGTAGTCTTTTGCCTTAATTGTGAGCGGAGCCTTGTTCACAGTCAAGGTAGCATCGGTTACTGTTACCATACTGTTACTGATGCTGGTTGGGTCAAGCGTGATGGTGTAGTCACCAATTCCAGAAGTGGTTGTTGCTTCCGTCACACCGACAGGAATGCCAACCAACAAATCAGGTCTTTCCGTCACATAAGTAAAGGTTGGGTTCTCTTCGCCATAGGCACGTTCACTATTCTCAAAGGCAATCTCGATTGGCTGTACCACCTTGATAACATCCTTTGCATTCTCTCCTTCAGCGCCATAAGTCAGCACATAGACGGTTGAGGTTGGAGCCGTGACAACAAGGGCTTGTTCATCACCAACCATTTCTTTCTCTGGTGTTAGCAAATTGCCCGCTGCATCATAGAAATCGATATGCTGACTCTCAGCCTTCACAAACCAATAGACCTTGTCCTCCACTTGGCAATTGAATTCATAACCTTGAATCTGATTGCCCACAGGGGCTTCCACCTCATTCTCCTTTTCGAGCGAGAGTTTTGTGAACGGAATATCCATTGCACTCTTGTGGTCTTTAATGATTTCGGTAACTGCCTCAGTGCTTACACCTGCGTTATTGAAAGCGAGGAAACTAAACTGCACATCGTGAGTAAAGATTACCTGCTTGTTTTCTGCATCAAATTCATAGTTGGCGAGTACCGTTTCTGGTTCAACACCCTCAATGATGATTTCTTCTTCAATCGTCACAACATTGGCTGCATCTACCTCCAAACGCTTGTGTGGCTGGTCATTGAACCAATACTCATAAGCAACTATCTGATTCGTTTCTGATGCATTAAGTCCTGTCATAAAGAAAGAGGAGTATAAAGGACTATATTGTCCAAACTTATCTTTCACTTGATAGTCAATACGATGCAGACCTTTGGATAGGCTTTCCACATCTATTTCAATATTAGCAATGCCGCCAGCATCCATCGACCCTTCTTTCACATTTTCGCCGTCAATCCAATAACGGTAAGCCGTCACTGCATTTTCTCCCACAGATTCCACTTGTGGCACAATGAAATATTTAGTAAACACAGAGCCCCAGCGATTATCGTCAGTACCAACGCGAATCGACAACGTATGAATACCAGCTTCCAATGAAGATACGTCTATCTGCTGATTCCAAACGCCTGCTGTTAAGGTTACTGTTTGTCGACTGTCAAACTGCTGGTCAAACCAGTATTCACCTTTTGTAACGGCTGTTTGAGCCGTCGAAAAGATGCAACAGAGTAATGCCAACAAGGACAGTCCTATTTTTTTCGTTCTGTTCATTGTCTGTCTCTGTTTTATGTTTATTTATTAGCAGGTCTTGCCTCTGCCTTGATATTCACCTTTAACTTGCCGGCCACGGACTTTGAGTCAATGCTGCTGCTGACAATACGAGGAGTGGATGGAATAGGGTTCCATGGATAGTCACCACCCGTCACGCCCACAGGAGTACCATCATCACCCAAAAACTTATCGGGTTCAGCAAATTCCCATGTTCGTGGAGTATTAGTGTCTGTCAAAGTGTACCTAAGGTTGCCTTGGCCATCCTTAAACAATGTTTCCCAATTTCTTTGGTAATAGCAATTAGAAGAACTTGCAGCTGCTTTATAAGTAAAGTAGCCTTCATATCCAAGGCAATAGTTTGCTGTAGCCCCTGCTTGAAGATAGATATCAATAATAGTATATCGGTAGGTATATGGACCATGATATTGATCATAAACCCCACTATTATCTCTTGCCAAAATACAGTGATCGACTAAAACATCACTTGCACCCCCGAAATTAGAGACGTGTTGCGCCACATAACAATTCTGAACCAATAAATTCGATGCGGTCTGACCTTGGCCATTGAGGGCGCCTTCAATATAGGACTGAATCAACAAGGTCGATTGGGTGGCTGCATTAAAGTCAATACCTCCTGTATGACATTTGACCACTTGCAATCCTGTCAGTATTTCCCCTTCCACTTTCTCAATAGACACACCGCCAGTGAACCAAATACCCTCTAAGCGGAGATTATCATGGAACTTGCCTTCATCATCCTTTCTGATTGATACACCACTTAAGACCCTGGTGCTCTTCACGCCTGTTTCTTCATCGTTTTGAAATCCAGCCCCATAAACCTTTACGGACTTGGCAAACGCACCTGGATCATTGAATGTACCAGAGGATAATGTGATAACACTACCATCTTCTGCTGCGGCCAAAGCGTTCTTAAATGCATCAGCACCAGAATAGACGGTAGTTGTTTCACCACTCTGCAAAGTGGCTGACATTGCATCCGTTTCTTGTGCTTTCATTGTTATTGCACCCAGAAGTGCAACTGCAAAAAGGAAAATTTTTTTCATAATACTGATAGGTTTTAATGTTATTAATAATAGAGAAAAACAATTCACGGACGCAATTTAAATAAAAAAAATGGAAAAAGGTGTCGTACCTTGCGCGCTTTTATCATCAATTTCATTTTCACACGAAACCATAGGAACCATCAATGAACTTAACATAACCACACGGAACATTTCAAAAACATGCCTTTTCATAATCCTTTTTTTTAATTATACATAAAGTTAATAATAAAACAATCAAACCAAAGCAAAAAGAAACGTGGTCTGCTATGCCACGTCGTAGATGAAGGTCCTGAGAAAACCCAAAGTACAAATATGGAGATAACAGTCCACGCGATACGCGTAGAACCATTATGCAATCCTTGTACTTTTTGAAAATTTCTCAGGTTTTCATCTACAAGATAGGCATAACGCTTCTTTTTTACCAAAATGTCTTGACGAGACTCTCGCCTCATTGCTGCAAAAGTAATAAAACTTTCCGATACTCCACACACTATCATCAGATTATTTGCTTTTCCTCCATAAAAGTGGTATATTTGTAACGATAAACAACCACTTAAATCGAATACACTATGACACAAAAATCTGCAACAAAGACACACGGAGAAGTCCCCAATAACTATACCCTCTGTATCAAGGGCGATTGCCCGAAAGCAGCTACTTGCTTGCGCCATGTGGCAGTGGGGATGATGCCCTCTGAGGTGCAGCGATGGAGCATCATAAGCCCTGCGTACCTGGCGCAGACAGCGGGCGAGTGCCCCGTATACCGCTCTGCCGAGAAGGTGCAGTATGCTCGCGGCTTCGTGCGGATGATGTCGGAACTGACGGTGAAGCAGGCCCATGCGGTGAAAGAGGGTATCATTGCCACGTTCGGCATGGCGATGTATTATCGTATGCGTAAGGGTACAAGACTGATTACTCCTACTGAGCAAGAAACAATATACAATCTGTTAGAGCAGCAGGGTATAACGGAGCGTCCTGCATTTGGTGCCTACACAGAAGATTACTTGTGGTAAAATACTTCGTAATGTATTGTTAAACAAATAAATCTGCACTTTTTGCAAAACTTTTCGATGCCTTGCAAAAAAATTTTCACTATGATGAAAATTTATTTTCAACAAAGCGAAAAACTTTTTTCAACGAAGTGAAAATATTTTTTCATAGGTACGAAAATACAGAGACAAAGGCTCTATCGTTAGTTTTCACAAGCTCCTCTTCGGCAAATCTCCCTTGTGAACGGAAAAAATGGATAGAAAAAGCGGAGAAAATTAGGCTGTACAAGAAGTTTTTTGCACCTTCGCAACAGATACGATAGTATGTATTATCTCTACAATTTTGACATAGATACGGCGGAAGAACTTACCGCAGTGTTGGCACGCGACATGCAGCAGCTACGGCTCGATAGCTGAAGAGTGGAAAGAGAAATATAATTAAGAGCGATTTCTTTGACCAAACGGAATCATTTGCTTACTTTTGCAGAAGTAAAAGCAAGGAATCCTTGTGCGAAGTTAACGAAACCTATTTAATAATAAACGACAAAACAAACCGAAGAACGAGATTTATATTATAGTATAGACATAAAAAGAACTTGAGCTTTATGCTTTGATTCTCCTATCTGAAAACCGCCAATTTGAAGTCTCGAGAATAAGCAATGGAGTTCACGTCCTGTATTGGGCGTGGATTATTTGTGCTTATCTGAGACGAAGGTTACTTGGCGGTACCGCAGATAGGGATAAG
>JAFWXS010000073.1 GCA_017517925.1 Bacteroidaceae bacterium
AAGAATCAACGGTACGGATGTGGTGTGCTACACAGAACCTTCCCATCCCTACCGCATCGACGCATACGCCAAGCGCCTGTTGAGCCAAGGCGACATTATAATAAAAGGTAAGCAAGGCAAGGTGCAATTCCGAAACCTGACGATTACACCACTGGATGCCGATGCCATCAACCCGAACGATACCTTACCGCCGGTGGATGAACAAACCGATGCCATCATCCGTTTACAGCAACAGAATTTCCCGGTGATTGACTACCACGTTCACCTGAAAGGTGGACTGACCAAGGAAATGGCTCATGCCCTGTCCATGAACTACGGCATCAACTATGGTGTAGCACCGAATGCCGGCGAAGGTGGCGTGGGACGAATGCTCGCCGATGACCAGGAAGTGTATGCCTATTACGAAGAAGTGAAACCGCTCCCTTTCCTCTGCGGCGTGCAAGGTGAAGGACGCAAGTGGACTGCCACCTTCTCGCAAGAAGCACTCGGCATCTTCGACTATCTCTTCACCGATGCCATGACCATCATGGATCACAAGAACCGCAACTCCCGCATCTATCGGGCCGAGGAAGTACATTACGACGGAGTGACCAAGGAACAATACATGGAACAAATCGTCGACCAGACCATCAAGATTCTGACCAACGAACCGGCCGACATCTTTGCCAATCCGACCTATATCCCCGAGGACATGCAGGCAGACTACGACAAGTATTGGACGGACGAACGCATCAACCGCGTATTGGACGTGTTGGAGAAGCATCAGATAGCCCTCGAAATCAACCCACGATACAAGATTCCAAGCCTGAAAATCATCCGCATGGCCAAGGAGCGTGGCTTGAAATTCACTTTCGGCACAAACAATGTGGATGCCAACTTCGGCAAGTTGGAATACTGCATCGAAGCCATCGAGCAATGCGGCATTACGAAGGATGACATCTGGTTCCCGACCATGAGTGTCCGCCGCACCCGCCCGGTCATCATTTATAATACATTCAACTAATCCAACTTTATGTCACAGAAAAGAAACGCAACAGAATTAGGTACACAGCCCATCGGCAAACTGCTGATGCAATACGCTATCCCGGCCATCATTGCGATGACCGCTTCCTCCTTATATAATATGGTAGACAGCATCTTCATCGGACAAGGTGTCGGTCCGTTGGCTATTTCGGGACTCGCCATCACCTTCCCGTTCATGAACTTAGGGGCGGCATTCGGTGCCATGGTGGGTGTGGGAGCCTCCACTCTCATCTCCGTCAAGTTGGGGCAACGGGATTACGGCACGGCACAAACCGTACTGGGCAATGTCATCACGCTGAACCTGATTATCGGCATCGCCTTCTCCATCATCACCCTGATGTTCCTCGACCCCATCCTTTACTTCTTTGGGGCGAGTGCCGACACCATCGGCTATGCCCGTGACTATATGCTGATTATCCTTGCCGGGAATGTCTTCTCGCACATGTACTTCGGACTGAATGCCGTGCTACGGGCTTCGGGACATCCGCAGAAGGCGATGTATGCCACCATCAATACGGTGGTCATCAACACCCTCCTCGACCCCCTGTTCATTTATGTCTTCGATTGGGGCATCCGAGGCGCGGCCATCGCCACCATCATTGCACAAGTTATCTCGTTGGTTTGGCAATTCAAGATTCTGACCGACAAGAACGAGTTGCTGCACCTCCGCCGGGGTATTTATCACCTGCAATCGAAGATTGTGAAGAACATCATCGCCATCGGTCTCTCGCCTTTCTGCATGAACGTGGCATCGTGCTTCATCGTCATCTTTATCAATAAAGGGCTGAAAGAATATGACGGCGACTTGGCCATCGGGGCATACGGCATCGTGAACCGTCTGGTGTTCATCTGCGTGATGATTGTGATGGGTATCACCCAAGGGATGCAGCCCATCGCCGGATACAACTTCGGGGCGCAGCAGTTCGACCGCGTGACACGGGTACTGAAACTCTCCATCTACGGAGCAACAGCGATGACCACCCTCACCTTCCTGGTGGGAGAGCTACTGCCGGATGTAGCGGTACGGCTCTTCACCACGGACGAAGGGCTCATCAGCCGTGCAGCCGACGGTTTCCGCATCGTGGTGCTGTTCTTCCCCATCGTGGGTTTCCAGATGGTGACGTCGAACTTTTTCCAGAGCATCGGTATGGCGAACAAGGCCATCTTCCTGTCGCTCACCCGTCAGTTGCTGTTCTTGCTTCCGTGCCTCATCATCCTGCCTACCTTCATGGGAGCGGCAGGCATTTGGTGGAGCATGCCTATCAGCGACTTGATAGCGAGCCTCGTGGCTGGGGTGCTGCTGTACAAGCAATTCCAGGAATTTAAATATCAGAAATCATAAATCATACACATAAATCCATGAACGACCATTACGTTATCAACTTAGGCCGCCAACTCGGCAGCGGCGGAAAGGAAATCGGCGAAAAGCTCGCCAAGGCACTGAACATCGCTTTCTTCGACAAGGAGCTTATCAAGCTGGCATCGGACGAGAGCGGACTATGCAAGGAATTTTTCGAGAAAGCCGACGAACGGGCACAGCAGACCATGCTCGGCGGACTCTTCGGCGGACGGTTCCCGTTCATCAGCGATGGTACCTTGCCCTACGGCTCGTTCCTCAACAACGACTCGCTGTTCAAGATTCAGAGCGATGTCATCCGCAGCTTGGCAGAAAACCAGTCTTGCCTCTTCGTGGGACGCTGTGCCGACTACATCCTGCGCGACCATCCCCGCCATGTAAACATCTTCATCTCCGCCTCGAAGGAAGCCCGCATCGCCCGACTGATGCAGTTGCACCCCATCACCGAGGAGCAAGCAGAAGAAATGATAGAAAAAGCGGACAAGAAACGTTCGGCATACTATAATTATTATAGCTACAAGACCTGGGGAGCCGCCGCCACCTACCACTTGTGCGTGGATTCATCGGTAATGGGCATCGACAAGACGGTGGAGTATATCCTCCAGTTCGTGAAGCATAAATTGGGATTGGCATGACAAGAATCGGCATCCTCTCCGACACCCACGGCTATTGGGACGACCGCTACTTGAAGCATTTCGACAAGTGCGATGAAATTTGGCATGCCGGCGACATCGGCTCTTGGGAAGTGGCGGAACGTCTCGCCGCTTTCCGTCCTCTGCATGCCGTCCACGGAAACATCGACGGAGGTGATGTGCGCCGCCTCTATCCGGAATTGGACCGCTTCTCCATCGAAGGCACCGATGTCCTCATCAAGCACATTGGTGGTTATCCCGGCCGTTACGATGCCTCCATCCGCCAGCGGTTGTTTGTCCGTCCGCCCCGTCTCTTCGTGTGCGGACACTCCCATATATTAAAGGTGCAATACGACAAGACCCTGAACATGCTCTACATCAATCCGGGAGCTGCTGGGATTTATGGTTTCCACAAAGTGCGCACCCTCGTCCGCTTCGCCATCGACCAAGGCGAGTTCAAGGATTTGGAAGTGATTGAGTTGGCGGAGAAATAAGAAAAGGGAGTAGCATTACGCCACTCCCCTCTCAAACTATTCAACGATATTGCATTCTCTCATTTTTTCTATCCAATGCGCTGCATCAGTCATAGCCCGTTCTTTGTCGATTCCATAAGTATCGACCAACACAGCTGCAGCATCTTCACATGTAAAATCCTTATCAGCCAACGCTTTCCACAATAACACAGCAGTATCATTCAGTGAAATTACCTTGGTCATATCGGCATTCAGTCTTCCTTGACCTACTACCAAATTTTCGCCAGCCACCTGACGAACCTTATACATTGATTTAATCTTCATATT
>JAFWXS010000074.1 GCA_017517925.1 Bacteroidaceae bacterium
CACTTTTTAGCCAAAATAAGACACTTATAGGGTATGGGTGGTATAAGTTATCGCCTTTTGTCTTAACGGGGCAAAATGAGGCTCTTTTTGCAGTTTCTTTGTAGGGGTATGCAGTAAAGTTGCGGTGGCTGATTGAAGGCTTTGGGGTGTGTTTGGGGTGTATGAGTGGGGTTAACATTGTGGTTTACAGGTTATTGTGTTGCTTTTTTGTCAACTTGTGACACAGCGCCGTCTACTTTTGGTTGGGGGAGAGATGACATTCCATAGGGTGTTGGAGGGTGGTGTGGTGTACTCGGAGGTTGGTGACAGGGTGAGGGGTGTTATTCTTTGTGTTTTTCTTTTTGCCTTTAACTTTTTCTTTTTTCTTTTCTTGTGGGGTAAGGGTTAACTTGTAGGGTTACTGTGTAGGTTAGGGAGTACATCGTAGGTTATAAGATACACCGTAGGTTAAGGGTATAGATCGTACTCTTGTAGTCACTATGTAGGTTAGGGGTCACATTGTACTTGTTGGGTTACTATGTACTCTTGTAGTTGCTGTGTAGGTTATAAGTAAGGGTTTACTTTAGGGTAAAGAGTTAACTTATGGGTAAGGGATATACTCTTGAAGTCTTGGTTAGATAGTGTAGTCTTGGTTACTATCTGGGTTACTTCGTAGAAGAGAGAGAAATAAATAAAGAGAGAGAAAAAAGGTTTGAAAAAGGTGCAATTTTATTTGCAGTTGTGTTGCAGTATGTATATCTTTGTGGCAGAACCAGTTGAGATTGTCTGATGTCGAGGATTTCAAAAGAGGGTGACAAGGAGATGCGTGGGTCGGTTGATCCACGTAGGTTTACACCTATTGGCGGGTATTTCCGTGTGGGGGATGCGAGGTATGTCGTAGTTCCGAGGCGTGAGGGCTTGCGGCCTTTCGAGGCTTGCCGTGGGTGTCATTTCTCCACGGGGTACTGCCCTTCGCAGCAGTGTTCCTCCTTTGACCGTGAGGATGGGAGGTCGGTCTGGTTCGTAAGGATCGAGTAGTTATGGACTGGGAGCAATTCGAGAAATCCGTTATGGACTTGGCGGGTCGAGCGCCCTCCGACTGGCGTAAAGGCCAGGCGGTGTTCAATGCCGTGGATGACCTGTACGGAGTGGCGAGGACGGTTCAGTTCGTGGATGGCGTGGATTGTTTCTACGATGACTCCAGGATACCCGATTTCCTGTACCGTGCGTGGTTGCGGTACGATGAGATGATGAGGAAACAATGACAAAGATATGAAAGTCAAGAAAGGAAAGGTTAAGCTCCAGAGGGGGGACGTGCAGGTTGGTAACTTCGTGTTCCACGCCGAGAAGGAGCATTACAAGGTGCAGGACATAAACGGCGTGTTCTCCTTGAGGCTGTACGGCCAGATGCCTGCGGCTATGATGATGAGGACTGCCTTGAGTGACCCCAAAGAGAACGGGGGCTTCTTGCACGGCTACGCAGCCGTTATGTACAACGTCCTGTCGTGCGTACCCGATGAGGAGTACCTCAAGGCTGTCAACGAGGCTGCGGTTGCGTGTGTGAACAGGCATAAGGAGTTCTACGGCATAAAGGATGACGTGACAGCCGAGGAGGATGCGGCTATCGTCAAGGAGGAGAAGGAACTGGAGGAGGCCGTTGAAGAGGCCAGGAAGGAGCTGGGGATAAAGGAGTAGTATGGCTGTCTGGGATGAGAACGGGCGGATGTTCCCCACGCTCAAGGAGGCTTGCCGTCACCACTCGGTGATAGACAGCGGGAATCTGTACTCGCAGATGAAATATGTCGGATACACCAGGAAGGGCGGTCACGTTTTCTACTCCGCACCTCCGGGCGAGGTAAGGGAGGAGGACAGAAAGGATGACGTGCTGGCTCACCTGCGGGAGATATACACCCCGGAGGAGTTGCAGAGGATAATGTCAGGCGAGGGCTTGTCCCGTCCGATGGAGGTTCCGAGGATAATGCTCCGTGGCGAGCATCACAGGATGCTGGTTCTCTCTGACACGCACATAGGCTCTTCCTACTCCCCTGTCGAGTGGCACTCCGCCGCAGCGCAGGTTGCGAGGGAGGAGGGTTGCGAGTGCGTGTTGCACTGCGGTGACTTGACCGAGGGAATGAGGATACGCAGGATAGGCACGCATATATACGAGCTGACTGAACTCGGATTCGAGAAACAGAAGAAGAAGGCGGTGGAGCTTATGTCCCTGTACGGGCTTCCGATATATGCGATAGCGGGTAATCACGATGCTTTCTTCCGTGAGTATATGGATGCGGATGTAGTAAAGGCCGTGGCTGCGGAGGTGCCGGATATGACCTATCTGGGCTACGATACTGCCGACATAGACATAGAGGGCGTGAAGATACGGCTGTGGCACGGCGGGGACGGATCGAACTCATATGCCTTGTCATACCGTTTACAGAAGGTGATAGAGAGCCTTCCAGGAGGCACGAAGC
>JAFWXS010000075.1 GCA_017517925.1 Bacteroidaceae bacterium
CGTGGAGGGCGCATCGGACATCCTCGTGAAGAAGGTGAAGTGTAACTTCAAGATCTTGGGTAAGAAGTTCGGTCCCTTGATGAAGCAGGTAGCTGCAGCTGTGGGTGCCATGACTCAAGAGCAGATCACCGAGCTGGAGACTGCTGGTCGTCTCACCCTCGACCTGAACGGCACACCTGCCGAGATTGAGGCTGGCGAGGTAGAGATCTACAGCGAGGATATCCCCGGCTGGGTAGTAGCCAACGAGGGTGTGCTCACCGTAGCGCTCGACGTGACCGTGACCGATGCGTTGCGTCGCGAGGGTATAGCCCGTGAGCTGGTGAGCAAGATACAGAATATCCGTAAGTCGAGCGGCTTCGAGATTGTAGACCGTATCGCCGTGACCTTGAGCAGCAATGAGAACAGCGATGCTGCCATCGAGGAACACAAGGCATACATCTGCAATCAGGTATTGGCAGATAGCCTCACCATCGGTGAGGTGGCCGAGGGCACAGCACTCGAGTTCGACGGATTTACATTATTGGCAAAAGTAGAGAAAGTATAAAGCCTCCCCCAACCCCCTCCCGAAGAGGGGGCTTGTGGGTATCGCTGATATGAATCTAATTAAATATATTATTAATATAGGCATCTCTTAGCTTCTTGTGAGGATTGGAATCCCCCTCCTTGGGAGGGGTTAGGGGAGGCCCCAACTAAAAAAACTATGGCAGAAAAAACACGCTACACCGACGAGGAATTGGAAGAATTCCGCGCCATCATTTTAGAGAAACTGGAGTTGGCTCAACGTGACTACGACAACTTGAAGGGTTCGTTGAACAATCGTGACAGCAACAATGACAACGATACAGCTCCTACGTATAAAATACTCGAGGAGGGTGCCAACACACTCTCCAAGGAAGAAACCATGCGCTTGGCACAGCGTCAGATGAAGTTCATACAGAGTCTGCAAGCTGCTCTCGTACGCATCGAGAACAAGACCTACGGCATCTGTCGTGAGACCGGCAAGCTCATCCCCGCCGGCCGTCTCCGTGCCGTACCTCATGCTACGCTGAGCATCGAGGCCAAGCAAGGGCAGAAAAAGTAAATTTAGGAGTTCGAACTATACTCAGACCCCCTCCGCCCTATAGGCTCGTCCCCCTTGAAGAGGGACAGTGCAAACATCGCGGGGCAACATATTAAAAGAACTGTCCCCACTTTAAGGGGGACGAGCGGAATGAAGCTCTTGCGAAATGGAGCGGAGGGGGTCTGATTAAGTAAAAGAGTAGAGCTCCCAAAAAGTGATTTGATGAAACAAAAACACCATGAAGGGCGTATGGCCGCAATCATTGTGGCCGTAGCCCTCGTTATCGACCAGGCAATCAAGTTGTCGGTGAAGATGGGCATGCGTCTCCACGAGAGCATCCACGTCACCGACTGGTTTTACATCTACTTCACCGAGAATCCCGGCATGGCGTTCGGCATGGAGATTTTCGGTAAGGTATTCCTCACGCTGTTCCGTTTAGTGGCCGTCGGGTTCCTCATCTATTATGTAGGTAAGATACGCGGCAAGGGCTTCCCTCGCGGCTATGTGGTGTGTGTGGCGCTTATCATCGCCGGTGCCTTGGGCAACCTCATCGACTGCGTCTTCTATGGCCAGCTCTTCTCGGCCAGCACCCCCTTCTCGGTGTCGCAGCTCGTGCCTTGGGGTGAGGGTTACGCACCGCTGCTCAAGGGCAAGGTGGTAGACATGTTCTACTTCCCCTTGGTAGAGTGGGACTGGCCCCATTGGCTCCCCTTCATCGGAGGCAACCACTTTATCTTCTTCAGCCCCATCTTCAACTTTGCCGACTCCTGCATCAGCTGCGGTGTGATAGCCATCCTGCTCTTCTATAGCCGCTGTCTCAACTGGGGTATGGAGGGGCCCGAAAGTGAAAACGCAGTATCCAATGAAAAGAAACCACACAAATAGCTTGCTGCTCATGGCAGTCCTGATGCTGTTCGCACTATCCGCTTGTTCCGATAAGCGCAAGGGCGACGTGCTGCCTACCGCCAAGCTCGAAGCCGTGCTCTACGACTACCACTTGGCGCAGGTCATTGTGAACGACCTTCCCTCCAAGGAACGCTACAAGAAAGACCTTTACTTTGCCTATGTATACGACAAGCACGGTGTCACCAAAGCCGAGGTAGACTCCTCGCTCGTCTACTACGCCCGTTATCCCGAAGGGCTCTCCGAGGTATATGCCAACCTCTCCAAGCGCATCGAGGCCGACCTCAAGCGTATGGAGGATGAGGACAAGCCCATCAAGGTACGCGAGGCCGTTGCCGTTGTGGGCGACTCAGTAGACCTCTGGTACGATACACGCCTCGTGCAGATGACCTCCTCGCCCTTGGCGAATAACCGCTATACCTTCACCATCCCCACCGACACCAACTTCCATGCGGGCGACCGCCTCACGTGGAGCGGTAAGGCCCTGTTCCTGCAGGGTGGGGTAGACTCCCTGCACCGTTACCTCCACCTCAACCTCAAGGTGAAGTACATGAACGACTCCATTGCCAGTGCCGACACCCTGCTCTACACCTCGGGCAGCTTTGCCCTCACGGTCACCGACAGTGCAGTGGTCAAGAGCATCGACGGCACCGCATACCTCAAGAACAGCGATGCCAGCGAACGCCTCCTCCTCGTAGAGCCCGAGCTCCTGCGTTGCCGTCGCATAGAACAGCCCGACACGCTTGGTCGTTTACACTCGTGTCATCCCGAGCAACGCAAACACGTTTCTTCACTACGTTCAGAATGACATAACAGACGAATACCCCCTATCTCCTATGTCCCGCTACTACTCCCGCACCGTCATCCTCCCCGATGAGACTCGCCTCGACGACTTCGTGGTCGAGGTCACCGGCCACGTCACCGCCTACTACCCCTTCACAGGC
Source organism: Bacteroidaceae bacterium (assembly GCA_017517925.1). GTDB lineage: Bacteria > Bacteroidota > Bacteroidia > Bacteroidales > Bacteroidaceae > UBA1189. Next base: position 2,908 of record JAFWXS010000075.1, read on the forward strand.
GAGATACACTCCACCATCTACCTCGACACGCCCCTGCTCCTCAGCCACCGTGCCGACCTTGGGGGCAAGACCGTGGCGCTCACCCAACTCACCTGGGCCATGCGCGACGAGGCCAACAGCACCGTGATGTACGCCTACCGCCTCACCCCCTGCCCCTCATGTGCTGGCGACCGCTTCACCATGACTAAATTGTAATTCTTCTATCAGAGTAACAAAAGTTTATTTTTGCCCTGGCAAGGGAGCTATCGTCATCGTTTAGCCCTAAAGTAATTTTGCTTGGATAAATAGCTCATCTCGGGGAGAATCATGAAAAGAAAAAATGCCCTCACCATCCGAGCAGCAGGATGGTGAGGGGCGGTTGTTTGTGAGGCTTATGTTATCGGTAGCAGGGCATGGTTGGCCTCATCGTAGGCTACACGGACGTAGCGTATAGTCTGCTGTCCCGTGTCATTGCTCATGATGGCCGTGAGGTCGATGCCGCGCCGCTGCATCTCATGAGTGAGAGCGGAGGAATAGCAGGAGCGCTCTGCCGTCCATCCCCGTGAGGAGGCCAGGCTGTTGAAGTTAGTTACTAACTGATGGATTGTTTCGCATGCGAAACGTGCTTCATAGAAGCCGATACGCTCTTGGGCGTAGAAGTTTGTCTTTGTCATAATCGGATGTTTTTTTGACGTTAATAAATCTGTCCACATCGTAACTTGACCACCGTGGCATCCCTGCTCGGTTGGTGCAGCGCTACACTGCTCTTGATGTTTTCGGGGGACAAAGATAGTGCAAGGCGAGAGAAATACCAAATTTATTTGAGCATTTCCGAGGCGCCGCCTATCTTCTGCTGGTGAAACAAGCTATAAAGGTAATGCAAAAGAACAAATAATCCAGATGTCGTTCCCTATAAAAAGAAAAAACTTTACTATCTTTGTGCGGAAATTTTGTGGCGTCGATCTGATTACTAACGAATACAATAACTTATGCGTAAACTTGTAGTATCTTTAATAACCATTCTAACAATCTCTTCTGCTTATGCTCAGAATGCAGATATACGAGTAAGCGAACTGATTAATTCTTCCGATTGGTTTACCTTAGAAAAAGAATACCCTCTATTAAAGGATTCAATTCAATATGACTACGTTCGATTGATGGCAGAGGCTATGTTAGCACAAAACTTCAATCGCGAAGCTGAAGCAATAGATTTATTTCGTAAGCTAATAAACTCATATCAGCAGCAGATTGGCGGCAGTAATGTAGCCTTGGGTCTTACAGAGATAGTGTTAGGCAATTACGAACGATTGGGCATGTACAGCACAGCGGCAGAAAAAACCGCCAATTTAATAGAACAAATCAAAGCGAGTAATGCACCGATTGATTATAGTAGGTTGACGGATATTTACAAAAGGAACCTTTCGTTGAAGGAATACGAAGCGCCATCAGTCGTATTTAACAACTCAAAGGATATAAACATTCCTTTCACAATGGAATGTACCGACACACTATTGTTTGACAATCAAAATCCAGTATCTAACAGATATTACATCCCTGTAACCGTACATGGGAAAGAATATCAGTTTATGTTTGATACGGGAGCAACTACCACCTATTTTTCAAAAAGATTTGCAGACCTCATAGGAGTTGAATTTGTTGGTTATAGTTCCAAATATGGAGATTATTTCTATTTGGATAGTTTGCAATTAGGTAATATTATATGTAAGAATATTATAGGTCCAGCGCATAATGGAACAC
>JAFWXS010000076.1 GCA_017517925.1 Bacteroidaceae bacterium
CCTGCAGCTGAGAGTGAGGATAAGTACTCATCAGATAGTCCCAATAGGGAGTGGGAGTGTTGAAGATAACGTCACCCTTACCGTGGTTGCCGAAGCCCCAACCGTCCAAAATCATCAATAATGCTTTCTTTGACATACGATTAGTTTGTTTATAAGGTTTATACAATATTAGTCTCACATAATTTCTCTCTATTGAGACTGGAGTCTCACTTTGTTGAAACTCGGGGGCAGGCGAAGCCTCTCTCCTCGTTCACATGGCAAATTTACAAAAAAAAGTGGTATGTGTTATGATAATCACATATATTTCATTATATTTGCGGTGCTTTAATCGTTTTTAACCGATAGGGCAAGGTATTAGTTTTAAGGAAATTATTATTTATTTTTACTATTCATTAACAAAAACTCAGACACAATGAAGAAGTTTTTACATTCATTGCTGGTACTCTTTATGGGTATTAACACTGTTGCATTTGCGCAGCAGGAAGAGGCTGCTACCGTCGAGACATGGGACGGCAGCAACATGGAAATTGAGATTTTCCGTGGAGAGAAGCTCACCTTTGAGTACACGGCCACAGAGAAAGGTACAGTGTATGTGTATGCCGATGACCAAAGTTCGGCTGACTATCTGACAGTGGATATTTGGGGTGGTGTATACCGTGACGGAGCCTACGATGAGGTTCTCAAACTGGAGGATACCGGTTGCTTTGACTTGGACAATAGAACCGGTGTTCATGGTAAAATCGAACTTTGGGAGGGTGACAAACTCCGTTTCACTCTTGTTGCTGATGATAGCAAGTGGGCGGGAGAGGCCACCTCATTTACTCTCAAGAGCAAGCTCATCACCGGCAGTGTACAGGGTGGCAGCTTTGAGAACCCCGTTGTGCTGACAAAGGACACAAAGGCAACCTTGGCTACCTTCAAGAACTCCTTGGAGCTGCTCGATGAGACCCACGTTACGTTCTGTAGCTTCACCGCCCCCAGTGACGGTGTAGCCAGCATCTATGCCAAGACATACCTCATATATTATATAGAGGCAGAGAATTTCGGAGAGAAAGAGCTCAATGAGGTTGTCGAGTCAAACAATACCCAGTATGAGCACGAGTTTATCGTCAAGAAGGATCAGAGCTATCTCGTGGCTGTTCCCAACAGCCGTTTCGTTGATGTAACCTTCAAGATGACTCATGACCGTCTGGGGCTGAGCGCCGAGTTCCCCATCGAGATCTCGGAGTTCCCCACGACGCTCGATCTGGTGAAGGGTGACAACTACTATAAGTTTGATTGCAGCCTGATGGGCAGCAATACCCTAATGGAGGTAGCTGTAGCTGAAGGCTGGAAAGGCAACATCGCCTACTTGGAGGGTATAAAATGGGGAGCTGTAGAGTCTGACGAGCTCGCTGCGGATGACGTCACCGGCAGTGCCTCCACTTTCTACAAGAACTTGGACCAGCGCTTCTTCTCTTATGGCGAGGCTGTCGTGATGAACTTCAACGTGGAGGACGGTGACGGTGCAGCTACATTGACCTTGCGCGAGCCTGCCACGGGCGAGTCGTTCGAGACAGCCATCCCCGCAGACTTTGGCGAGAATGCGTTCAACGGCCCTGCACGTGACTACTGGTTTGCCTATACCGCCGAGACCGATGCCGAGTATAGTTTCGCTACAAGTGGCACGCTCAAGCACGTCAACCTCGTTGCCGGTGTGGAACTAATGGTTCCCGACAATATATACCGTTTCCATGAGGGTGAGACCGTCTATGTATGTGTAGCCACCACGAGCGGCGATAAGGATACATTGACTATTAGTGGCAACGAGATCGTTGACGGCGACTACTGCGACAGACCCAAATACTTCGAGCTGGGCAAGGAACTCACCATCGAGGGCCGTGGCAGAGACTGCTTCTATTCGTTCACGGCAGAGGAGAACGGTTTTGCTGTATTCACCTCTTCGGATTGGAGTCTCCACTTCCGCAGCGAGTGTGGTGGCCGTCGTATAGATTGCCGGCCGACAATCACTGAAGAGGGAGATTTGGAAGACGAGAACAATTCTGCTTATGTCGTAACATACACCTATAAGCTCCCTGTTGAGGAAGGCCAGAGCTACATTGTAGAGATTGAGGCCTTGAGCGAAACTATCACCGTTGGTACTGCATACGAAGCTGCTGTTGCCGGCGATGTGTGTGCCACAGCTATCGCTATCGAGACACTGAGCGACACCCTCAAACTCGACTATGCTTTCGGTGTGGAGAAGTGGTATCAGGTGACCGCCGAAAAAGATGGCTACTTCACCATCTACGCCAAGTTGGGCTATGCTTCCAATATGAAGACCAAGGTGGGCAGCTGTGATGCGGCCGAGACCAACGCACAGAGCGACAACAGCCATGACAATGCCTATATGGGTGGCTACAAGGCTGCTAAGGTATATGTAGAGGAGGGTGAGACCCTGTACATCTACATCAAGACCGGCAGTGAGAACGATGAAGTGCAGTTCGGTAAGGATTTCTACATCGTACCCACTTTTGCCGAGCCCCGTCCCGGTGAGAACGTGAATATCGCTATCCAAGCCCAGGAATCTACGGCCTATGAGTTGATGGCCAATGATGCCAATGGCTATGAGCAGTGGTATACCTACACTATTCCTGCCAACAAAGAGTTGACTATAACTCTGAGCGCGCAGGTGAAGTTTATCACTAGTAGTGCCCTTGGCTTCTACAAAGAGGATAAGACCACCTCAATGTATGCATATAAGGGTGATTACACACAGAGCAACATTACCAACGAGGCTGGTGAGATTATCGGTAAGAACTACAGCTTTGCTGCTGCCGATGCTGAGCGCACCATCTATATCAAGGTGTCTACGGTGAACGCCATGTATCTCCCAGTAGTATGGTATATCGGTGACGCTCCCGTTGTTGATGGCATCGGGGCCCCTGAAACGGGTGTCAAGGCTCCCGTAATCTACGACCTCATGGGTCGTCGCGTAGAGAACCCCGGCAAGGGTATCTACATCATCAATGGGGTGAAGCGCGTGATTAAGTAAAAAGCATTTCACTCTCTGTGGAGAGTATATATGATAGAACCGTTCGATGCGTGCATCGGGCGGTTCTTTATTTATTCAAACGATAGGTAGGGCATGAGGCGTGCCATATCGGCCTCGGTGAACTCATCGAGGAAGAGCAGTTGGCGCATGGAGTGGATGTTGCCTTCGCGCCTCCGTAGTTCTATGATGGCCCGTGCCTGATAGAAGGTGAGGTAGGGGTGGGCGCGCAGGTCGGCGAGAGACACCTTATTTATATATAGCTTCTTTACCGTGGGCGTGCTTATGTGTACCCAATCGCCCAAGTGCTCGGGTAGGTCGTAGGCTTCGTGCACCTGTTTTATACTGTGGAATCCACCCAATGAGCGGCGATACTCCACAATCTTCTTGGCTCTCACGGGCCCGATGCCCGGGATTCGCATCAGCTCGGTGGTGTCGGCCGTATTGAGGTCGACTATCTTTCCGGGCTTGTACTTGGTTCGCATATAGTCGGCGTAGGGATGCTTGCGCCTTGCGGTATCGGCCGGTAGGGTAGGCTGTACCGCTTCTGTTGTCGAGGCTCCTTTTGTGGGAATGGTGATGTAGGGCTTGATGCGTGCAAACACCGTATCGTGCAAACCGTAGATACGTGCCAGGTCATCAGGCTTGCGGAACACACCGCCCGCCTTACGGTAGCGGAGGATGTTCCTTACCACAAAGGGAGGAAGGCCTACGGAGAGCAGTTCCAAGGAGTCGGCCGTATTGGGATTGAAGCGATGAGGAGTAATCTGTACGATGTCTTTCTCCTTCAGTGTTCCTGCGAGTGATTGCAGCAGAGAGTCGGAGACATGCGCTTCGTAGGGTTCCTTGTGATGCCACATCGGCTTGGTCCATAGCAAGGCCATGACGATGACAATCAATACCGAAAACAGGAGTATCGCCCTGCGGTCTTGCCGGGAGAAGGTAAACCAATCGCGCCACATGATGGTTTAGAATTAAAGTTTGTGGCAAATATAACCGATTATTTGTACTTTTGCAATGAAATCATCCTACGAATACAATGAACTACCTGAAGAAATATCCTTTATCCATTCTTATTATCGGCATAATCCTGTTTCTCTCGTTCTTCAATCCGCCCGATACGCCGCTCAATGAGGTAACGAATATCGACAAGGTGCTGCACTTTCTCATGTACTTCGGATTCTGCGTGGTGCTGTGGTTTGAGTACTTCAGAAGTCATGAGCAGGCCAAGGCTTCACGCCTCATCCCGTGGGCTATCATTGCGCCTATCGTCTTTAGCGGACTCATCGAAATAGGTCAGCAGACACTCACCCCGACCCGTGCCGCCGACTGGTGGGATTTCCTGTTCAACACACTCGGATGCTTGGTGGCAGCCCTGTTCAGCCAGACAGTGACACGCCGTATATTGAGGCGGTAGGAGAAAATATTGTCATACGTTTCGCACAATCGAAAATTTGCATTATCTTCGCACTCATAAATATATATTACTATGACCAAGAAGATTTTGTTGCTCGGTTCGGGCGAGTTGGGAAAAGAGTTTGTCATCGCTGCCAAGCGATTGGGCCAGTATGTAATTGCTTGTGATGCCTACGAAGGTGCTCCTGCTATGCAGGTAGCCGATGAGTGTGAGGTGTTCAGCATGCTCGACGGCGATGCCCTCGATGCTGTGGTAGCCAAACACCGCCCCGACATCATCGTACCCGAGATTGAAGCTATACGTACCGAACGCCTCTACCACTTCGAGGAGGAGGGAATACAGGTTGTTCCCAGTGCCAAGGCGGTAAACTACACCATGAACCGTAAGGCCATACGTGACCTTGCAGCCCAAGTGTTAGGGCTGAAGACTGCCAAATACTTCTACGCCAAGTCATTGGACGAATTGAGAGAGGCCGCGGCGAAAGTGGGCTTCCCCTGCGTGGTGAAGCCGCTGATGTCATCGTCGGGCAAGGGCCAGTCGCTCGTGAAGAGTGCCGACGAACTGGAGCAGGCATGGGTCTATGGTTGCGAAGGTAGCCGTGGCGACATCAAGGAGCTCATCATCGAAGAGTTTATCCGCTTCGACAGCGAGATTACCCTGCTCACCGTAACTCAGCAGAATGGTCCCACCCGTTTCTGCGTTCCTATCGGACACGTACAGAAGGGTGGCGACTACCGTGAGAGCTTCCAGCCCGCCCCCATACGCCCCGACCATCTGACCGAGGCACAGCGCATGGCCGCCAAGGTGACCGAGGCGCTCACCGGTGCTGGTATCTGGGGTGTGGAGTTCTTCCTCAGCAATGAGAACGGCGTATACTTCTCCGAACTGTCGCCCCGTCCGCACGATACCGGTATGGTGACACTTGCCGGCACACAGTGCCTCAACGAGTTTGAGCTACACGCTCGCGCTGTGCTCGGCCTGCCCATCCCCGAGATTGAGCAGTACCGCATGGGAGCCAGTGCCGTAATCCTCTCGCCCATCGCCTCTAAGGAGCAGCCCCGCTACCGTGGTATGGAGGAGGCCGTGGTGGAGGCAGATACCGATATCCGCATCTTCGGTAAGCCCTACACCAAGGTAAACCGCCGTATGGGTGTAGTCGTATGTAACGCCCCCAACGGCAGCGATATGGACGCTCTGCGCGACAAGTGCAAGGCGGCAGCAGCCAAGGTAGAGGTGTACTAAGAATAGACGATCAAAAGAGATATACTGAGGGTGTGTACCGCTTTGTGCACACCCTCTTTTTTAGCAATAAGACTATGCGAATAATCATACAACGTGTGCGCGAAGCCTCCGTGACGATTGATGAGAAACTACACTCCTCCGTTGGGCAAGGCATGATGATATTGGTAGGTATCGAAGAGGCCGATGGTGATGAGGACATCGTCTTCCTCACTAAAAAGGTAGTGAATATGCGTATCTTCGATGATGAGAATGGGGTGATGAACCGCTCCGTGCTCGACATCCATGGGGAAATCCTCGTCGTGAGCCAATTTACTCTGCACGCCTCCACGAAGAAGGGTAATCGCCCCTCTTATATCAAGGCAGCCAAGCCCGACATCTCCGTGCCGCTCTACGAGAAGTTCTGTAGCGAACTTTCGCTTTTGCTCAAAAAACCGGTGAAAACGGGCGTTTTCGGTGCCGACATGCAGTGTGCGCTCATCAATGACGGCCCTGTAACCATATTCATGGATAGCAAGAATAAGGAGTAGAGCAGGTTCTATATCTTTTATGGAAATCTTTCTTACATCGCTTTCGTGAGGAAATCCAATAGAGAAATCATCACGAGGTCCCGGTCGTACCGGCTGCGCAGTGCTTCGAAGGGGAATCCTAAGAGTACCGAGCGATAACTTCCACTGTAGGCTACGGCGGCGCTGCCGCGGCTGTGTTCGTATACGAAGGGAGTGAAGGCATCATCGGTAGGTGTCAGTATTTCGGGATGTGTCACGGGGTAGTGCTCGGGGTTTATCCATCGAGGGAGGTCCATCGTAGTACCGAGCCCATAGACCCCTTGGTCGTTCCATTCGGTGATACTGCCTTCGTAACGTGCGTGCAGCACGTCGTGCAGTAGTGATTGGGTACATTGGCGGTTCCGGCTCTCCTCGCCGAGGTATGAGCCACTCACCAATAGGGCACCGCCCTCTCGGGTGTAGTTGTTGAGGATGGCTGTCATGGTAGGAGTGACGGTATAGTAGGCGGGGCGGCTGATGATGGCATCGCCTCGCTCACGCTGCAGCCCCATATATACATCGATAACATCGAAGCCATCGGGCTTCACCATGCCCTCCTCGAAGGCTTGGCGCGAGCACGACACGAAACTGTACCCGGCATTCTGTATCGAAGCGCCGTGCACGATGGTGTAGTCCATCGTATTGCCCGCCATGTAGGTGGCATCCAGCTCTTCGCCGCTGGCTCCCATCTGCAGGGCTTCGTCGGGATGCCCTGTCATCGCACGGCGGGTCTCATATTGCAGTCCGCTATAGGCCGTGGTGCCGATGTAGGGTACGCCGGGGTCGGCGAGGAGGTCAAATCCTGCATGTTCGGTAGTATTGATCACTGCCGGGCCGTCGATGCGCTGGAACCCGTTGACCACCAACACTTTGCCTTTGGGTTCGGGAGCGATATGTGCCGAGAGCACTTCGGAGGGGAAGCTCTCTCCACCCCGGTTGATGGCTGTAACCTTGAAACTGTACATGTGTCCCGGCTCCAAGGTGATGTCGCAGGCTGTGGCGTTGATGCGCTGTCCGTTGTCCCATCCCATATCATCGGTGCGGGTATAGAGGACATAGGCTTCTGGCGTGGCTGAGGGCTCCTGGGCGTCGTGGGTGGGGCGCCACGTGAGGCGCACCTTGTCGGCTCCGGCAAAGTTGATGGCAAAGGCATGCACGGGCAGGGGTTGTATGGTGTACTTGGTGCCGTGCATCTCGGCGGTGTAGCGCAATATCCCTTTATATATGGCGCGTGAGGCGGTGAACTTGAAGTGGGGGTCGTGGGCATAGCGCATGTCTGCAAAGTTCTGGTGTGAGAGCAGCTCGATGATGCACGAAGGCACGTCGGGCAGGCGCGACTCGCTATAGCTTTTGTTCCACATGGCACGGCGTGCCAGGGGGGAGTCTCCTGAATCCTTTCTGAGAGAGATAGCTCTCGTGTCTTCTGCGATGTAGGTCTGGACGATGTCGGTAAGGTCACGCGAGGTGTAGCGCGACAGTGCGGCATGTCCCAGGCGGCCGTTGTTGTAGTCGGTGGTATAGATGCCGAGGGTACCTACGGTGGTATCGTCTTCGCGGATTCCGGCATCGGTGTGCAGGCTGAAGGAGAGCTCTATGGGCACGCCGAGTCCTGCGCTGTCGGGGCAGTAGACCGAGCCGCCCACGAGGTGGTTGGTCACGAGCGAGCGGCAGTTGATGTCTTCGGCATAGTCCTTCTCGCCATTGTAGTTGGCATAGCGCTCGACGGGGAAGCCTGCCCATTGCGACTGGTAGCGTGCGCCCTCATAGTAGCGGGGCATGCAGCTGGTGTGCAGGGTATCGGCTGCCCCACGGCTCACAATGGCAGTGCCGCCTCCGAAGCGTACGGCATCGGCACTCACCACGCCGCTGTGGTTGCTGCGGTTGGTGAGGATCACCATCTGGTCATCGTGCTCTCCGCTGAGGAACTCGTAGGTGCCGAGGTATACCCAGGTGCCGCCACCCATCTGCTGGTTCACCTTGATGCGTGTGGTGCCTCCGGCATGGAGGATGAGGTATTCGGCATCGGACACGCTCGTCGGGTAGGTATGATAGGCGACATATACGGCATAGTATCCACGTTCGGGGATATTGGGAATCCACAGCGCTGCTCCTTCGGTGGTCTTGTCGCGACCTGCTGTTTGCAGTATACGGCTGCATCCTTCGTGGAAAGGGTTATCTCCATGGTGCAGTACTCCTTTCGGAATAGTAAACCCTATGGTATCGCTTTCCCATTTGGCCTTGCGGTGGCTCTCCTCTACGTACAACCCGCAGTCGTTTCCGCTGGCATCGTTGTCGATGATGATGCCGTAGGGCTGGCGGTCTCGTTCACGGGCACTGAAGACCACGGCTCCGGCATTCTCGAGCATGGGGGTGAGGTAGGGCACTACGATGGACTGCGACAGCAGGTCCTCACGAGTACAGTAGAGCGAGGGGCGCTGCCACTTCCAGCGCCCCTCGTCGTTCTTGTAGTAGCGTCCGTGGCTGGGCGTGACGGCCAGATGGCGGCCTTGCAAGCCTTCGCTGATGGAGTAGGGGCGCGAAGTGTTGCTTACCCAGGGGGCTCCCTGATGTGTAATCTTGCCCCACAGGCGTGTCTCGTCTTTCACCTTGCGGTAGATGTTGGGGATGAGGTCATCGATGCTCTTGTCGCCCACCAATACCGTGATGTCGTAGTAGTTCACAGGGCCGGGAAGCACTCTGCGCAGGTCGCTGTATATCTTTTCCGTAGTCTCGGGGCGGAAGGGCTGGTATGCGAAGTTGGCATTGGCATGGATGGTGAGTGTCTTCTTCCTCGGGTTGAGCTGGCAGCGCACGAGTTTGCAGGTGCCTACCTCCACGTCGGGCGATTCGTAGTTACGAAAATAGGCCTTCAGGCGCTTCTCCACCACCTTCTGCTGCGATTGGGCAGAGAGGGTAGGGCAGGAGAGGCCGAGTAGTAGTAGGATATATAGCAAACGTTTCAGCATATTGGGCGTAAAGATACAAAAAACAATTGACATACTCTATACGTTATTCCCGCACAATGAAAAGATTCCTTCCCATTCTTCTGCTGCTGTGCCTGACATCTGTTGTTGTCCGTGCACAAGGCTGTACCGATACGCTCTTCTTGCGACCCAAGGTGGGATTAGTGCTGAGCGGTGGCAGTGCCCGTGGCGCAGCACATGTAGGAGTGATACGGCTGATAGAGGAGATGGGTATCCCCATCGACTATGTGGCGGGAACGAGCATGGGCGCTATTATCGGAGCGTTGTATAGTATAGGCTATACGGCCGACGAGATGGACTCGCTCCTCATGGCGCAGGACTGGAAGCAACTGCTCAGTAATGGTGTGCCACGCACCATGCAGCCCTATGCCCAGCGTATAGCCGAGCAGCAATATCAAATAAATATCCCCTATATCGATAATGTGCGTACCGAGAACTCGGCACGCTACCGGGATGCCGGTATCCGTGTGAGCAAGAGGGGCAATGGTACCTTTCTCAAAGCGATGGCACGCCCGGGACTCATCGACGGGCAGAATCTGTCTGACAAGTTTGCCGAGCTCACCTTCGCCTACCACGACTCAATATCCTACGATTGCCTGCCCCGTCCGTTTGCTTGTGTAGCTACCGATTTGGTGACGAGCAGGCCTGTCGTGCTTGAACGGGGCTTCCTGAGCGAGGCAATACGAGCCAGCATGTCTATCCCCGGAGTCTTTTATCCCGTATACAAGGATAGCATGGTGCTTGTCGACGGGGGTGTGATGAACAACTATCCGGTAGATGTAGTCCGCCGCATGGGAGCTGATGTAGTGATAGGCGTTGACCTCAACACGAGTCGGGTAGAAGCCGATGAACTCCATTCCTTTGCCTCTATCTTTGAGCGTCTTATCAGCACGATGGGTGTGGAATTGCGCGAGCGTAATATGAGCGACACCGATGTACTCATCCTACCCGATGTGGGCGACTTTCCTGTGATGGGGTTCGATACGCTCAGCCTGGGGAAGTTAATTGAAATGGGGTATGCTACGGCTTTGCAGAGCCGCCCGCAGCTGGACTCCATAGCCCTGCTTTGTCATACCGATGGCAGTGTCGGAAGTGTATTGTATGACCATCCAGAGAGCATGGATGAGGTTATCGTTATCTCCGATATAAACATAAAGGGATATACCCCCACCGACCTGTTACCTCTGCTTTCCCAATATGGTATTGAGGCGGGCAATGCCATTACGAAGGAAATGCTCTTCGATGCCGTGAAGCGTATCTATGGATTAGGCACCTTCTCTTCGGTACAATATCATCTTGTGGGCGAATCGCCCTACACGTTGGAACTCCATGTGGCATCCAATCCCTCCAATCAAGTGGAGCTGGGCCTGCGCCTCGACTCTGAGGATGCTGCCGCCGCCCTGCTGAGCATCGGCATAGACCGCCTCAGGCTGTCGGGTCCCAAGCTCGACTTCACCACCCGCCTCAGTGTCAACCCCTGGGTGATGGTGCGTGCCGCCTACGCCTGGCCCGATGTGGCTCAGCTCAACGCTTCGGTCAAGTACTGGTTTTCCGATGTCAACCGCTTCTACGACAAGAACAGTCACGCCTTCAGCTACCACTACTATGGGAGCGACATCTATCTGTCGAACCTCTTCTCGTTGAATTACGACCTTCGCCTTGGTGCCCGTTACGACTACTTCTTAGTGCGCAACCTCGTGCGCAGTGAGCTCTCGGCCTACAGCTACACTTCGGCCCGCAGTCGCGACTCGTATACAAACTTCTACCTGCAATTCCGTGGCGACCTCTACGATGCCGCCTACTTCCCCACACGCGGCTATGCCTACGGTCTCGAAGCTGCTTATCATATCAAGAATAGGGGTAGGGGAGCGAGCAACTTCTGGTCCCTGCAGGGCGATGCCTCTGCTGTCGTTCCCTTGGGCAGCACCACTGCCCTGCTGCCCGCGTTCTGTGTGCGCTCGCTCCTGGGCGAGGATATCCCGCTTGCCTATGCCAATGTCATGGGCGGCTACCTCCCCGGGCGATATATGCGGCAGCAGGTCCCCTTCGTGGGCATCATGGGCGTCGAGTTCATGGAGCGCCACCTTGCCCTCCTTCGTATGGAGTTGCGCCAGCGCCTTATGTCCGACACCTACCTCTCGGCCATCGCGAACTATGCCTACAGCACCGACGCCTTTTCACCGAGTGCTGCGAGCCAGAGCGTGTGGGGCCTCGGACTCGCCCTCTCCTACGACACCACCGTGGGTCCCCTCTCGCTTTGCGGCCACTGGAGCGACCTCCACCACCGCTTCGGTGCCTACTTCAGCTTCGGCTTCGAGTTTTAAAAGTGCATCCACATTTGGTTTATTAGTTCATATTACCTACTTTTGTATCGCCTCAGAAGGAGACGCCGGACATTTCCGCAGCCCTCGGTAAGGATTATCGTCAATATGAATTGGTTGATTCTGATTATTGCCGGACTATGTGAGACCGGCTTTGCCTTCTGCCTCGGCAAGGGCAATCTTGCGACAGGACACAAGGCGGTACTGTGGTATGCTGGATTTGTTCTTTTATGTACTCTCAGCATGTATCTCTTGACTAAGGCTACACGCACTATTCCTCTTGGTACGGCTTATCCCGTGTGGACAGGCATTGGTGCGGTGGGTACGGTGCTGATTGGCATCTTTCTCTTCAAGGAACCGGTATCGTTTGCCCGCATCTTCTTCATCGTAACTCTTATAGCCTCGGTCGTAGGGCTCAAGATGGTGAGTTAATCAAGTAAATATGCCTATGTTCATCCTCATCCTTGTCCTCTTTCTTGGCGTGCTCTTCGGTGCCAATGCCTATATCTTCGTCCGTTTGGTGCAAGCACTCCCCGCCCTACCTATGGTAGCCAAAGTATTGGTGGGTGTATGTATGGGAGTGGCCACGTGTAGTCTGTTTTTCTCCATGGCATTGCGTGGCAGCGCATTGCCTGCATCCCTATCGCGCGGACTGTTCCAGGTAGGTTCCGTGTGGCTCGTATTCCTGCTCTATATGGTTCTTGCCCTGCTGCTGGTCGATGTGGCTGCGTGGCTTCGACTGACGGTTCCCTACAGCTTTTGGGTCGCCTTGGCCCTCTGCTCCGTAGTACTCATCAGCGGGCATTACCGCTATAAGCATCCGCAGGTGAATGTGGTGTCCATAGCCTTTGACAAGGCGTGTGACTCCACCAAACCCCTCACCGTGGTTGCCGTGAGCGACGTACATCTGGGTGAAGGCACAGGGCGTAAGGATTTGGCTCGCTATGTGGACCTCATCAATGCGCAAAGTCCCGATGTCATCGTCATTGCCGGCGACCTCATCGACAATAGTGTACACCCACTCTACCGCGACCGTATGGCCGATGAACTGGCCCGTCTCACAGCTCCGCAAGGCATCTTCATGGTGCCGGGCAACCACGAATACATCAGCGGCATCGATGCTGTCGCACGCTTCATTGAGAGCACTCCCATCACGTTGCTGCGCGACTCGATAGTGGCGCTCCCCTGTGGCATACAGCTCATCGGGCGCGACGACAAGAGCAACCCTGCTCGCGCATCATTGGATACACTGATGGCACGTGCCGACGAAGACCGCCCCACCCTCGTGCTCGACCACCAGCCCTACGGTGTGGCCGAAGTCGATGCCTTGGGCGTAGACCTGCTCTTCTGCGGGCATACCCACCGTGGCCAAGTGTGGCCACTGACGTGGTTGACCGACAGACTCTTCGAGCAGAGCCACGGCTATCGCCGCTGGTCTCACGCCCACGTCTACGTATCGCAAGGCCTCTCCCTATGGGGGCCACCCTTCCGCATCGGTTCCAGCAGCGAACTCGTGGTATTCAAGATAAAGTAAAAGAAAAATTCCCTACTACGACCTCCAAGGCCGCAAGGTGGCGAATCCTGTGTGGGGTATCTATATCAAGGATGGCAAGAAAGTCTTAATGAAGTAGATGTGCTATATGGAACAATACTATGAGACACCATCGATTTATATTATCAGTCCTACCACCTGCGTAAGTTCTTGCAATACTTCGAGTCCATCCCCGACAATGACCTGCCCCCTACATCCCTGCTGCGCGAGTTCCTCGGAGGAAGCAGCTTTGAGTATTGAGGTGGTTCTCTTGTATTGATATCAAAAAACGAGTAAAGCCTTGTTTTTCTCGATTCTTTTTCATAGATTTGCGGTGAAGTAACCTTAAAAATGCACAGCTATGGAAAAGACACTCCTTTCGATGCTCATGATAGCATCCTGTTTCAGCGTAGCTAATGCTCAGTTGATGGTAGATGAGAACGGCAGGGTTGGTGTAGGTATAGAGACCAATGACACCCTCCTTTCTGAATTCACGGTAAATGGCCGAGGCCAAAATGAAGTGGCCGTATGTATCAATACAGATGATTTAGCCGGCTTGATGATAAACAGAACCGGCAGAATGACTTCGAGCACTCATTACGGTATATATGCACTCAGTGAACCTCATGGGGGAACCAACTTTGGAGTTTATGGAAGTAGTACAAACTCAACTGGAACACAAACTGTATGGGAATCTTGTGGTGTAGGCGGGATAGCAAACGGAAGTATGTGTGGAGCCAATTTCGGTGTAGCGGGACTCCTTTCTGCCACTTCTGGAGCAGGCATCTTTGGCAGTACTGCCCAATATTTGGGAGGGGTGTCCATAGAAGCAGCATACGCAGGATACTTTATTGGGAATGTAAATGTTACAGGTACTCTTTACGTACCAACAATTCTCCAACCGTCAGACTATCGTTTGAAGAGCGATGTGAAGTCTGTCTCGGGAACTTGTCTTGACAAAGTGCTGGACATGAATATTGTTGAGTTCAAATACAAACAGCGAGAATTCAAATCTCCTCTCAGAAGTGTTGAAGACTCAACGAGAAAATGTGTTTCGTGGTATGATGAAGAATCTGCGTTCATGAAGAACAAGCATTATGGCCTCATTGCCCAAGAGTTGCAGCAGCTCTATCCCGACCTTGTAGTGGAGGGCGAAGACGGTTATCTCGGTGTCAACTACATTGAGATTATTCCTCTCCTGATTCGTTCCATTCAGGAACTCAATGCCAAGATAGAGCAATACGAACAGGGTAACGCCACGATACGCAAGGCGCAGAGCCGCACTGCCGATGCTACTAATCTTGATGCAGTGGTGACCACACTTTACCAGAACGAGCCTAACCCCTTCTCTGAGCGAACGGTTATCCGTGTAGACGTGGCAGAGGATGTGGCTACAGCCGACCTCTATATCTATAATATGAATGGCGAGCAACTCACCGAGTACCCCATCACGGAGCGTGGTGCCACCAGCATTACCATTGATGGCGGTAGCCTCAATGCAGGCATGTATCTTTATGCCCTCATTGCCGACGGACAGGTGATTGATACCAAGAGAATGATATTAACGAAGTAAGGGAGGATGTACAATGAAACGGAATTTGATTTTCATAGTTCTGTTGCTTGCGATAGTATCCCCTTGCCGTTCTCAATACGAGAATGACTGTTTTAAGCTTTCGGTTGGTACCTCCCAAAAACTGGCATTAAATACACAAACGATTAGCAAGGACAGCACTTTAGCAATAGATATTAGCACACCTATTTACGGATTGTCTATTAGTGGAACTTCTACATCGCCCAATGAGAACAGTTTGTTACGTGTAATTTTGAAAGACACGCATGGTAGGGAATATCTTGTATATGAAACTAACAGTCTACTTTCTTCGACCTCTTCGAGTTCTTTCTCCAATGTCGGTATCGAGACCTTATCGCTTGACGGGATAATCCCCGAGTCTTTACAGCTATATGTGACTGATGGAAGTATCATGTTGGATAAATTGCATTATACAACCACTCCTCCAGCACTAAAAGAGCGTAGTGCTACCGCATTAAGCGCTTCTGAAATTCGACTATCGCAGACTAAGGCTATCGTGGAACAAATGAATGAGAATCTAAGAAATCAGAACAAAATGTGGCGTGCAGGAGTTACGGACATTGCCTTGATGAGTTATGAGGAAAAGAAAACGTTGTGGGGTAATGATATTCCCAATTTGCATGGTTTGGAATATTATCGTGGTGGCATATTTAATCTTTCAGATATTATAACAGGAGGGAGCCTTCCAAATGAAGATACAATACAGAATTATACATCCTCCTTATTGGATGTCAAGACAGTTACGTCAAGAACTTCCAATAGCCCATACGTTCATGAGTTTGACTGGAGGAATCGTCATGGAAAAAATTGGATAACACCTGCAAAACAGCAATATGGTCTTACTTGTTGGGCGTTTGCATCAGTTGCACTAGTGGAGACATACACAAACCTCTATTATAATAGAGGTTTGAATTATGATTTGTCTGAACAGGAAATTATTTCTTGTGAAAATGAAACTTATAATCCGCATGATAGCGAAGGTTTTACAAGTAAAGCCCTTAGTTACATTAAATCACGTGGTATAGTTGATGAGGAATGCTTTCCGCTGAGTCCAATACCAGACGAAACATCTACGTGTGACGAAAAAGGAGAAAACCCACAAGATATTATAACAATAGAGGAATTTGCAGGTTCTTACAATAATAATGAAGAAACCTATAAACATCTGCTCATTAAACATCCGATAGGTTACTCTTGTTGGAATTCAAAAGGAGGCCATTCTATCATTTTAGTAGGCTATAAAGTGATAGAAATTGGAGATATAATTTATTACGATCCCGTAACAGGTGCTGAATCCATTGTTGTAGATGAAGATAGTAAATTATGCGGAAAGACTGCATGGATATGTAAGAATAGTTGGGGAGAGAATTGGGGATATGATGGTTTTGGCTACTTTGTTACTGACAAACTTAATAGCGAGTACCATTTTTATCTGAAAGGCAGTATTTTCAGCGAGATGTATAACGATGATAATATTGTCTGCGAAGATGCTGATGGTGATGGATTCTTTTGGTGGGGTATAGGGGAGAAACCCTCCGACATCCCCACTTGGGCGCAAGAGGAGGCTGATGGCGATGATTCTAATCCCCATTATGGTTCTATGGACGAGTATGGACACTTACAAGAAATCTCTTCTAACGATTATCCCGAAATTATTATCAATACAGATACAACATGGTATGCTGAAAACTACATATACAACAATGTGCGTATAGTTAATGGCGGAAAGTTGACGATTACTGCTGACATCAATATGTATTTTACTAGTGAAATTATTGTAGAGAGTGGAGGTCAACTAATCATTGATAGCGGTTCTATCACTCGAAGTAATATTATCGTAAGGAACGGTGGTAAAATAACTATTGCTGGCAACGGGAAATTGCGGTTGAGCGATGCTGATAGCTTTCGAGTCGAACAAGGTGGTATTCTCAATCAATCGTTTGGGAAGATTGAAATTACAGACTAATTTTATAAGATATAAAAGATTTTCCCATGAAACGACATTTAATATTATCAAGTCTATTATTTGCAATTGTAAGTAATATCACATCACAAACCAATAATCCTTACCTCATCACCGATGGGCTGCAGTGGGCCAAATGTTACAATTACTATCCTGGAAATTATAGGTCTGTTGCATACGAGTTTCGGGGTGACACTATCATTGATGGGAAATCCTATAAGAAGGAGTGGAGTACAGACTGGGAAGACCTCTCACACATGGAACTCACCGGTAACTTTATGCGCGAGGAGGCGGGAAAGGTGTATCGCAAGTCGAAGAACAGCAACGAGTACCTCTGGTTTGACTATGAAGCAAACATAGGTGATACCATCTTTTATGACGATTGCTTTGTGAAGGTGATAGGGCATAGCGACACGACGATTGTCTGCAATGGGGTAAGTCGTACCTACAAAGGTGTGGATGTACAGGTGGGAGGTATTTCTGGCAGCGACACAGATTATGAGTATAGCCTCGTCCCAGGGTATGTGGAGACCTTCTATGAGGATTTGGGCTTGTTCAGGAATAGCGATGTTGTAAGCGACCCGAGTTTCTTGACTACTGGTGGATGGATTGAATTACTCTGGCTGAAGCGTGACGGTACGATGCTCTACCAACAGGAAGAAGGTATTCTCTGGCGTGATAAAACCAGCATTAAAGGAATCAATGCAGATAATCCCGATGCTCCCTACTACGACCTCCAAGGCCGCAAGGTCGAGAACCCTACACGCGGTATCTATGTCAAGGATGGGAAGAAAGTTGCGATTAAGTGAGCGCAGAAGCAGAGTTTTACTTTGGTTATGCCGAATGTGAGCAACTTCAACGAAGTTAAAGTTGCGATTAAGTGAGCGCAGACGCAAAGTTTACTTTGGTTATGCCGAATGTGAGCAACTTCAACGAAGTTAAGGTTACGATTAAGTGATGAGGCGACTGACAATACACATGCCACTTCCGTAGGATTATCAGCATAATTATCGGCAGGATTTTCCATTGTAATTGCAATGTAATCAGCGCAATGGGCGATACAATCAGCAGGATTCCATTCTGCTGATGTTTTTTTGTGCACATAGGTTTATGGGGGCTTGTACGGGGTCTAAATTACCGAAAGAAGTGAGTTTTTTAAGCATTGGTAATTCAGGAAAGAGTATAGCACTGTCAATGTGTACGTTAACGATGAATCTCTTGCATCCCATATTACGACCGCGAGATCTTTCACTGCGTTCAAGATGACACGGACGGCTCTATTTCGTTTTTTGAGAGGCTGAAACTTTTATTTTCTCTTTGTCTGAATGTTTCCGCGGTAGCTACCGCGGTGCTCCGTGGTAGTTGGCGAGGTATGGCGCGGTAGTTGGCACACTACGCCGCGGTAGTTAGCGCGGAATGATTTGGATAGAGAGAAAAAGAGCGGTGGATGGGGCGAAAAAATATTTTTGGTGGGGTGGTTGCAGATGGACTTTCTGACTGAAAATCAAGGTGAAACAGATAAAAATATTTGTATTAACTTTGCGGCAGAAATGAGGGTTTGGCACCCTCTTGAAAATATTATAAACCCTTAAAACTATATTATTATGGAAAACAACTTACAAACTCAGGAACCCAACAACTTGCAGCCTCAGATGACGTATGGCGACATGCTGAGAGAGACCGTGCAGGAGGAGTTTCCCCTGCTCGGTGAGGTGACCCGCGGGGTCGTGGACGACCCTTTGGCCTTGATGAACGCCCAGGTCGACGAGGAGGGCGTGACGGTGCCCTGCGCCCTGCCCGAAACGATGATGAAGCATCTGCCACGGATGATGAGCGAGCCCTTGTCTCTGTATGAGGATGCCGATGTGCGCACCATGCTGCTGATGGCGATGATACCCACCATAGGGTCGGCCATGAGCAATGTGCGCGTGCGCCATGAGCGTAGGCTCTACTCCTTGGGGATGATGAACGTGTGCGTGGGCCCCTCGGCCTCGGGCAAGGGTGCCGTGGGCGATGTGGCGGGCCTCGTGGACGGTATCAACGACATCATCTGCCGCGAGTCGGCACAGGCGATGGCAGACTACCGCAAGCGCCACAACCGATACGACCGCCTGAAGAAGCAGCTCGATGGTGTAGCGAAACGTGACATCACCCAACTGGTAGACATCAATGACATCGCGGTGGAGGCCGACGAGCCCGAGGCTCCCTTGCGCCGCATGCACAAGCTGCCCTCGAAGACTACGGCTGCCAACTACCACCGCCTGCTCTATGCCAACGGGGCGAACATCTCGTACCTGCACATCCCCGAGCTGGCCGAAATCAATGCGGCCAACCGCACGGCCTTCGGCGACTTCAAGTATATGATGCTGGCTGCACAGAACGAGGAGCCCCTGCACACGGCCCGCAAGACCGACGACGAGGACTACCGCATCGAGCACACCCGGCTCGCCCTCACGGCCACGGGAACCATGTCGTCGGTGCGTGACTTCATCCCCAACCTCGAGGATGGCCTCTCCACGCGCTTCCTCTACCACAACCTGCCTGCCAAGAGTGCCGTGCGCGACGAGATGGACGAGGCGATGGCCGAGACATTCAACGATGTGTACGGCCATCACCGTGGGGCGCTCACCGAGATATGGCAGGCGCTGCGCCCCTTCGACGGCAAGCCCGAGGAGGAGCTGCCCCGCCTCATGCTGGGCGACGGGCAGCACCGGCTCATCAATGACTACTACCGCCAGATGGTGGCCTTCGTTGCACTCACCCAACCCGACAGGGACTTGCGTGCACCTATCCTGCGCACCCGGCTCAACCTCTACCGCATGCTGATGGTGATTGCCGTATTGCGCCGTCACGAGGCGCTGGGCACGGCAGAGGGGCTGTTCGAGGAGAGGCTGTTCACCACCACCGAGGAGGACCTGCGCTGGGCACTGGCCTATATCTTCTACTGTGTGATGCAGACCTCGGCCCTCTACAACCGCCTGCGCCGTGAAGAGAGGGAGGAGCCGGCAAAGCGTGTATACATCAGCGCGCTGGCCTTCTTCCAGATGCTGCCTGGGCAGTTCGCCACCGCCACGGCCAATGCCGTGGGCGAGGAGGCGGGCATCAAGGAACGTGCCGTGGGGATGCACTTGCGCACGCTCATCGCCAAGGGGTATATCACACGTATAAGGAAAGGAGTGTACTGCAAGGTGAGGCGTGTAGCACGAAAATATAGCCTTACAGCACAATCCTTCCGAACGGAGGGCTTAGCATGCTGATTATGACAGGAGTTAGCGTGAAAAATTATGCTGATAATTATGCCGATGATTATGCCGAAACCAAGAGGGGGTTAATAATATCCTTATTTATCCAAAAACTTTTACTACCTTTACACCACACAAAACCAAAGACCGATGAAACGAAACCCGCAAACCAAAATCAAGATAAGCGACAGCAGTCCCGTGATGCACTGCCGCACCATACGCCGCCGCAAGATGAGTGGCAGTGACGACAGCCAGGCATGGGGCATGGGCGTGACCCTCGTGCCCCAAGAGAAGCTCGATGTGGAGGAGATGGGCGCCATGAGCCAGCAGCGCTGTACGGTGACCCAGGCCGACCTGATGGCGGCATGGAGCGTAATGGAGGTCATCATTGCCGAGGCATTGGCCAATGGGCAGCGCGTGGAGCTGGGCAACTTAGGCATACTCTCGCTCGACGTGCGTGCCAAGCAACTCAAGGAGCCGGGCGAGCGCGTGCGCCCTGCCGACATCGAGGTGGGCAGCATCAGCCTCAAGCCCGGGGCACTGCTACAGAAGCAGCTGCAGCGCACCACCTTCAAGGTGGACCATGACTGCCCCGAGCCCACCGATGCCGAGTCGCTCGACATGGCCCTGTACAAGTTCTTTGCCGAGGACGGCAGGGAGGCCATCAACGTCAGACAGTTTGCCCACCTCGCGGGCTACAAGGAGACGGCCGCCCGCAAGCTGCTCAAGGAATACATCGCCCAGGGCGTGATGGAGCGCATACCCTACAGCCACGGTTACTACCGCCCCACGAGGGGGCACTTCGGGAGGGAGTGACACCCTCAGCCTATAAGAGGAATTGTCATCTGTTGGCAAAGGATAGCATATAAGAATCTGTTTGGATTTTACCGTTAATATGTTTTTTGTGGACTTTCCGGTTTATTTGAGGTTATTTTTGGCACCTTTACCCTCTCGGTTCTTGCAAATAGACCACTATCTGCTGCATCCCGAGAGTGCAAATCTACTCAAAAATCCCTCTCAACTAAACTCGAAATAAAATCCAAACAGATTCTAAAAAGAAAAAGAGAAGTTCGTGTGAACTTCTCTTTTCTCTGTACCCCATAACGAAATTTTCTCGAACAGGTTTTTAGAGGATTTAGAGAAGATTTGGGAGTTGCGTCATTATATACCCGACCCTAATAAACTTGAATACGCTAACTGTGATTGCGCTCCATTATCACGCTACAAATAAAAAAAATCATGTAATACTTGGCATTTGCTATTTAGGATTGTATATTTGCAAAAAGAAAACTTTAATTTAAGCAAAATGAAATTATTTGAGTACGCTTGGTTTGCAGATTTCCACAATTCTATTGAAGAATTAAAAGGTATTGCAATGAATGAAGATTGGGATTACAAGAAAAATCCTCTTGGCAAGAATCCAATATTAGAGAACTATATAAAACATACTTTCATAAAAGTAAATGAAGAAGGTAAGGTTTTAGAGCAAAATGGATATTCAGTTTTTAATACAGGACTTGTAACAGATTATCAAGAAGAAATTTATGCTTTATTCCAAACAAATCGTAGACCTGGAACTATAAAATGGTATTTTATAGGTTGGAGAAAAGCAAGTGATAGAGATTTGATTAAGTTTTCAAGTCTGCCAGAAAATGCAAATTATTTTGATAATTCTTCTGATTTGATATATGATACTAAAATAGAACTGCGTTTAAATATTAATCATATAATTGATGATAATTTACAAAGATTTCCTTTGTCTATGCAGTCAATGGATAAATATCAATTAGGGGTTTTATTACAAGGGACTATTGATGATGCAAAAAGGCGCATTAAAAGGAATTACAAAACCGCAGTACCTCAATATTATGCAGGTCGCTTGCAATTGTTATTGCCATTGTGTTTAACATCTAAAGCTAATGCAGATTTAGCATTAGTTATAGAAAAGGAAAACGGAGTGTATAGAGCTTCTACTTGTCTTACACTAGATATGGCTATTAATAATGCAAGATTAATCGCAAAACCTGATGATGAATGGTTAAAAGTTTAAAAAAAACTTGCATAATGATTTTTTATATATTATCTTTGCATCAAGATATGAGATTTTAAAGAAAATACTTTTGGACTTATAATAAGTTTTGACCTTAAAAACAATTTGAAGATACATTTTTTAAGATAGATTTAAAGTAAGATTATATGAGAACACTTCGGTGTTCTCTTTTTTTTTGACAAGGTTGGTAATGGTATCAAATAGCAAAACAGCATTTACGCCCCCTCGTGGGGCGTTTTTATGTATGTAACCTCTTTCGCTTATCAAATATCATTTTAGTAGTATAGGTAAAAACAGATTTGCATTTTTCTTACAAAATTATTTTTTCAAAAAAGTTACTTACTATTTACTCTTTTTCTACTTAACCTAATATTTATATATAAACACATCATAATATGAGAAAATATCGTGAATTAAATGCAGATACCAAACAGCGTATCAGTCAAGCCCTCAAAGGGCGTGGTTTGACAGACAACCACAAGCAAGCCATCAGCGATGGTATGAGAGCATATTGGGCAACAATCCCCAATAAGAGCGGCAGGACGAACAACGAAGAAGAGAAACAACCTATCTATTAGAATGACCGAGATGGAGGTAAAGTATATCAAGGCGTGTCTGAAAGCAATTGCCCCTGATGTTCATTACTTCTATACCATACACGATTGTATTGGATGTAAGGCGAGCGATGCAGAGAAGGTAATGCAAGCAATGTTGGCTGTCGGTAAGGATATGTTTGATGCTACCCTTAATATCAAGTTGGAGAGCAGAACAGGCAAGACTATAATGGGTGATTTCAAGTTCATACCCGAAGAAGTGGTTATGAAAAAAAAGGGTTGGTATCCAGAGAAGAAGGCGGCATAACCCATATCACATAAATACATTATAAAAAAATAAAAATTATTTTTTAGTTATGAGTGTGTTGAAAGTTAAAGTATCTGGTCAGCGTATTAGATACGAGGTTATGAAAGTTATATTTAATGAAAGCGACTTGGAGGCAGCGAAGGGATGGAATTGGAACTAC
>JAFWXS010000077.1 GCA_017517925.1 Bacteroidaceae bacterium
CCTGATACAATGAGAGATAAGGCTTTTTTGACGATTGTTAAAAATAGAACAAATCATGGAGGTATTTTGGCTAAGGGGGTTGGAACTATAAAGAAAGGCGAAAATGGTAAAGGAATTTCTTCACGATGGTATCCGTCAACTTTAGCTAAACGAATAAAGAATATAGTAAGAAACAAAGGTAGCATAAAATTTGTACATGGTGATGCTTTTGATTTTATGAATCCTGACCATTATGGTGCAGATACATATTATTTTATAGATCCTCCATATACGGTTGCGGGAAAACGTTTGTACACGCATTGTGATATAGAACATGAAGCATTGTTTAAAATTGTAGCGGAAATGCCATGCCATTATTTAATGACCTATGATAAATGTGATTATGTAATGTCACTTGCTGAAAAGTATAACTTACATTGGAGGGTTATACCTATGCAGACAACTCAGCATGTGAAGAAAGAAGAGATTCTGATTTCTGATGATTTTAAATGGTTTGAATGATTGGTTGATGTAAGTGTAGTCAGAAAAACAACTGACACAACTGACACATCTGACTACACCTTCTATCCACCCCATGAAAAGAAAATCCAAGGTGTAGTCAGTTAAGTCAGATAAGTCAGTTAAAATCTGACCACACCTTCTCTATAATGTATGATAATTGTATATATATAGAAAAATTTTTTATAGTATTTACGGAGACCCGAAAAATATGAACTGACTAACTGACTACACTGACTACACCCCTGCCCAGAACACCCTGTAGAGCCGATTTCGCTCGCTGACACACGAAAATCACCCTCTTCTGACTACACTTTCCGCCCATTTTCACCCCTCCGAAACCCCGATTTCCGACCCCGAAAGCCCGAAAAACGAAGCCCCGAAGCGATTTTTCTGAACATAACCACGTTTTGATGAAAACCTCGAGGCGTTTTCAAAACTATGCATTATCTTTGTCCTTCCGAATCGAAAAACACCCCGAAACCCCATGGCAACATACCGAATAAAGATAGTGGGCGTGCACTACGCCGTGAATACTGACCACACCCGTCTTGCCCCCGAGACCGAGGAGATGCACATCCGCACCGCCACCTTCCTGCGCGAATTGGACGAGGCTCGCCCTTGTGTGGTGCTTATGCCCGAACCCACGAACCCCGTGGATACCCGTGCCGTGATGGCCCGTGCTCAGGGGAAACGCATCGGATATGTGGACAAGACGCAGCTCGACACCGTACACGCACTCCTTCAAGCGGGTGGGGGAAGCTTTCTCCGTACCCGAATCAGCGAGGTGGAGGCACGCAAGCACGGGTGGCTACACGTCATCCTCGAAGCCGATGCAGAAGTGCCCGTAGAACCCTCTCAGAGCCTTTCTGACGAGTGGAGCAGATGGACGTGTACACTTCCCTCCATCGCCCCCGACGAGGCGCATTTTGCCCGCATAGAGGCCGAGGCGATGCTCGATGGGGTGTTTTCAAAACACATCGCCGACCTCGACCTTGTGGAAGAATACATCCACCTATGGCTCAGCAGTGCCCTGCACGACCTCAGCGAGGAAGCCCGCCTCACACGCGAACATTATATTCTATCGCTCAAGGAGATGACGTCGGGAAACACGACCTCAGGTCAAGACATGGGGCTGCAAAACACAGTGTCATCCCAACCGATGCCCCGAATCAAGGCCTTGGTTGCTGCCCTCGAGAAGCAGCGCACCGCCATCTGTGGCAACCGGAGGATGCACCTGCGCATCGAGGGGTGGTGGAAGGAGCTGATGCAATCCGATGAAATGGACATCTTGTGGAAGACGTGGATGGCCCGCACGGGAGGCGATCCCGGACAAGGGATGGACGAAATACTCACTCCGCTGAAAGCCTTGCCATACGACCTCTACGCCATTATCGACGACAAGGGGCTCTTCTTCTCGCGTCTGCATTACAATCATGTGCCTCGCAAGGTGTTTTGGCAAATCGTGTCGCTCATGCTACTCCGCGAACGCACCCAGATGAAATTAATGGGGTCCATTTTGGACACCTATCGGGAGGAGGGGAGTCGTGAAACACGATCCCCTTTGGATCAAGGAGGTTCCAAAACGGAACACCCTTCGTTCATCGTGACCATTCCCGAAGAACTCCAATCGCCCGAAGCACAGAAAGTCCTTGCCAAGCTTCAGAAGAAAGGCCTCCTGGACGAAGATTTACAGCCCTCCACGCTCAAGGGATGGCAAAAGGGTACATTGGCATACGAGTTGGCAGGGCGTTTCGCCATCAAGCACGTGTGGGTAGAGATGGCCAAGATGTGGAAATGCAATGCGAAAACTCTCCGACAATACTACTCGAAGGAATTCGCAGAGCCGAAGGTGGTAGAATTTTCAAAAAATATCAAGTCTATAATCTATTAGTATAGAGCGGCTTATGGGTGGGTAGTAGTACTACGCATGTAGTTCCTACCTCCCCGAAAATCGGTTTTTGGCGCTATATCTTTGTACTTGTAACCGCAACGTCGCGGTTGCATTAAAACCTTTTAAATCTATGATAGGTATAGCAAAAACTATTAAAGACAATGTACAGACTTGTACAAGTGAAAAACTGAACGAAGCGCTCGACTCTCCACAAGTGGCCGAGGTGTGCCGAGCCATTGCACAAGCGCTGGAAGCTCACCGAAGGGGAGAGATGACGAAGGAGGCTTTCGAGGCCACGAAAGCCCGTATGAAGAAGCAGTTGCCCATCCTCACCCTCCATGCCACCTTCAAGAACGGACGTCGCAAGAACGACGAGGCCATCCCGAGCGGACTCGCCATCTACGACCTCGACCACATCGCGAATCCACGCGCCAAGTGGGCGGAAATCGAAGCCCGCAAGGAAGAGTTGGGTATCCTCTTGGCTCACATCACCCCGAGCACGGAAGGCCTTCGCCTTGCCTTCATCATCCCGAACGGCAAGTCCTTGGCCGATGCACAGGCATGGATGGCAGAGCAATTAGGTGATACTCAGTACGATGCTTGCGTGAAGGATTATGCCCGTTGTTCGTTCTTGGTGCCTAGGGAGTATGTGCTTTATGTGGATGAGGAGGGGTTGTTGGCGGAGCTTCTCCCCTCTAGAGAGGGAGAAGGGGGTGTGTCAGAAAGTGCCCAAGTAGACAATAAGGCTGATGAAATGGATGTATGTCACACGCCCCCAACCCCCTCTCAAGAGGGGACTTACCCCGTCACTTACGAAGAAATCCCCTACGAAACCCTAGTAGAGGTATTGGAAGAGCAGATGGGCGGAGCACCCGAGCATGAAAGCCGTAACAACTTCATTTTCAGTATGGCATGTCACCTCCGTTATGTATGCAACGATGACCCGTTGTGGATAGCCCAAGTGCTGCCCGCTTATGGCGAAGGGGAGGACAAGTGGCGAGCCACCATCAAGAGTGCCTGTGCCCGTAATCAAGCCAAGAAGATGCCACGCATCATGGAGCGCACCCTTACCATCTGTAGGGAACGCCTCGGCCTCGACACGGAAGAAAAGCTCGAGATAGGCACACCGCCCGCCATGCCACGTCGCCTTCCGCCCCTTGTGAAGCTATTGGTGAGCCGTACGCCGAAGATTTATCAGCCTGCCGTGGCGCATGCCATCTTCCCTGCTTTGGCCACTCACTTGTGGAAAACCACCTTCCGCTACATCGACAATGTGGAGCATGAAGCCACCCTTATGAACGTGCTGATGGCGGGTACCGGTGCGGGCAAGAATTGCATCAGCGAGCCGATAAACCGCATCATGGCCGACATCCGCGAGCGAGATAGGGTGAACCTCCAGCGTGAGCGTGAATGGAAGCGCGAGATGCAGACCAAGGGTGCCAACAAGGACAAACGTCAACGTCCCGAAGGGCTTGTCATTCAGGAGATTGACCCCGACATGACCAATGCCGCCTTCGTTCAGCGTTTGGCCGATGCCGAGGAGCGTTTCCTCTATGCAAGGATGAACGAAATCGACCAATTCGATGCCCTCAAGACGAATGCCAACAAGAAGGCGCATTTCCAAATCATGTGCCTCGCTTTCGACCCGGGCAATGTCTATGGTCAGACACGTGTCGGCACGGGAAGTGTGAGTGAGCGTGTGTGTATCCGCTTCAATTGGAATGCCTCGACCACCCTCGCCAAGGGCAAGGATTACTTCCGTAGTGTATTGACGGACGGACCTATCAGCCGTATCAACTTCTGTACCATCCCGAAGCGCACCATCGGCTCGGAGATGCCCGTCTTCGGTCAGTACGATGCCTCGTTCGACGAGGAGCTTCGCCCGTACATCGACAACCTGAACAAGGCTCGTGGATTGGTGGAATGTAAGGCCGTGAACCGCCTTTCGAAGAAGTTGGTGGAGGAGTATGCCGAGTTCTCCCGTCTCTCGCAAGACCGTGTGTATGAGAACCTTTCCTTCCGTGCCAACGTCATTGCCTTCCTCAAGGCCATGGTGCTCTACGTGGCTCATGGCGAGAAGTGGGACAAGACCATGGAGGAGTTCATCCGTTGGAGCTTGGAGTACGACATGTGGTGCAAGATGCAGTTCTTCGGCAAGGCCATCGGTCGCCTGGAGAAGGACGATGAGGAAACTTTCCGCACAAAGGGACCTCAGAACCTGCTCGACCTCCTTCCCGAAGTCTTCACCCGTGAGGAAGCCCAGCTCATGCGCCATCGTCAAGGTATCAGCGAGGGCAATGTCCGCACCATGCTAAGCAATTGGAAACGACGCGGTTATATTGAGGAATATGGCGATGTGATGCCTCAGAATGAGGTAGCCCGTCAGCAGTACATCAAGACCCCTAGCTACTTGGAGAAACATCCGCAAGCAGCATAAGCAGAAGGGGAGGTGTAGTCAGTAGTGTCAGTAGTGTCAGTAACTTTTCCGACTACACCTTACCTTAGTTTAAATAAATTATGTACCTTTGCGCACTTTTCAAAAAATAATAAAAGAGAGAAAAATGAACGTAAAACAAATCTTGCCGGTGGCCGTGATGGCCATTGCCACACTCACCGGCTGTGAAGGAAAGAAGGAAATGAACGCAGGAATCAGACCTGAAAACATGGACCTCACGGCTCAGAAAGGAGCTGACTTCTA
>JAFWXS010000078.1 GCA_017517925.1 Bacteroidaceae bacterium
CAAGTTGATGTCCTTTTTGAGTTAATAATCAATAAAAGCGTTAAATCTTCACCTTTTAGAATGTGCAATTAAAAATAACAACCATATTTCTGACTTATTATCTATAAAATATTGAGTAATAATCGGTTGTAAATACTATAAATGCAGCAGCCTCACCGATGTGTACTGCCATGCCGCGACGGTGCCCTCGACAAATACCAATGCCTTCTCCGGCTCCAATATAGGGAATGCCACCTTGCATGTGCCTGCCAGCGCTGTAAACAGCTACAAGACTACCGCTCCATGGAGTAGCTTCGGCAAAGTTGAAACTTTGGAAATAACAGTGGATGAAATTACGCTCAGCCAATCAGCGGCAGAGCTTATAGAAGGTGAATCACTGCAACTCACCGCCACCGTATCTCCTGACTATGCTACGGACAAGACCGTCACCTGGAGCAGCTCGGACGAGCGCATAGCTTCCGTAGACGCCAATGGTGTAGTGACCGCCGTTGCCGCAGGCACCGCCACCATCACCGTCACAGCCAACGACGGCAGCGGAGTGAGCGCCCAGTGCGAGGTGATAGTAACCCCAGCCAGCTACGTCATTAAATTCCTTATTGATGGAGAAGTTTTCTTGATGGACACACTGACTCGTGGCACAGCTATCACATTGCCCGAAGCCCCCACCATGGAAGGCTATACCTTCAGCGGATGGGGCGAGGTACCCGAGACCATGCCTGCAAATGACTTGACCATCAGTGGAACATTCATCATCAACAAGTATGTCGTGAGCTTCAAGATTGGCGATGAAGTGGTAGCTTCTGAATCACTCGAATACGGCGCAAACATCGTTGCTCCCGAGGCTCCCGAAAAAGTAGGATATACCTTCAATGGCTGGGGAGAAGTCGCAGAGACTGTCCCTGCCTACGATGTTACTTTTGAGGGTAGTTACTCTATCAACTCTTACACGCTGACCTACGTGGTAGACGAAGAGGTCGTACTGACCTTGCCTATCCTCTATGGCGGAAGCATCCCATCACTCAAGGAACCCACCAAGGAGGGTCACACCTTCAGTGGATGGAGCGAAGTGCCCGAGACAATGCCTGCCGAGGATGTGACCATCGAGGGTACCTTTACCCAATTGCCATCCGTCTCTCTTACCATCAACCAAGCTGACAACGGCTGTGTGAAGCAACATTTGACCATGGGCACCGTATGCACCTTCACCATCGAAGCAGCTGAGGGATGGAAGATACACTCCGTGACCTTCAATGACACGGACGTTACCACACAGCTCACCGAGGAGGGCACCTTCACCACACCGGCACTGCAGGCCGATGCCGTGCTCAACATCGCGTACGAGAAGATCGATGATGGCACCACCATCGAGTGCGCCCACGCCAGTGCTATCAAGATACAAGGCCACCAAGGCACACTGCGCATCACAGGCACCACCCAGGGCGAGGCCATCAGCGTATACACCACAGACGGTATGCTCGTAGCCCAAGAGAGCACCGAGGGTAGCGAGACCCAGCTCACCCTCCCCACCCGCCAGGCATACATCGTGAAGGTAGCCGACAAGGTAGTGAAGATTGGCATGTAATACCTGCAACACCACACATAACACCACTCACGGGAGCACCCCTCAGGGCGCTCCCGTGTGGTTTATCTGGGGCACCTGCAGACACCTTGGCAAGAAAACCGATTACAGATTACGATTACAGTTAGTCTGCGCACACACAAAATGAAGAAATGTTTATAAGAAAAAACTCTTCTCTATATATACTGTATACTACGTATACTGTATTTATATAGAAGCCTATTTTTTTAGTCACACGAAAAAATGAGAGAGCAAATTATCTGTAATCGTAATCTGTAATCGCTCGGCGGGTGTGGCTGGTTTGCTCTGTCTTCGTCACTCTACTGTTTGCGGTGTATCGGTACTTCCTCCGCGGCGCGTCGGTAAACCCGCGGTGATGCATGGGTATACCGCCCGCGAGTCGCGCGAGTACAAATAAGAATCTGTTTGGATTTTATTTCAAGTTTAGTTGAGAGGTGAGGCATGGTGTGGAGTACTAATTACAAAACGTAAAAGGAGGTTGGTTATTGTGTGGGGGAGCATGCTGCGCAGCTTGAAGATAGGCTGCACCTCGGAAAATCGCAAATAAATTTGCATTTTCGCTCGGTTGCACTATCTTTAGCCTGCTTCGCATTGCAATTTGGGTCGATTTGCACTAACTTTAGCCTGCTTCGCAGTCTGAAATTAGGCTGTTTTTTCGCTCGATTTGCACTAACTTTAATCTGCTTTGCAGCTTGAAGGTAGGCTGCATCTCAGAAATACCCAAATAAATTTGGTATTTCATTCGATTTGCGCTACCTTTGCACCCGCTTTCGCGCAATCGCTGTCATAGGAAGAGTAACTTGATATGTTGCGTTGGGACGATATAACAATTTAATTATTAAAACTAATGGATTTAATTAAAATTGCTGAAGAAGCATTTGCTACCGGTAAAGAGGGTCAGGTTCCCGCTTTCAAGGCTGGTGACACCGTAACCGTAGCGTATCGTATTGTCGAGGGTAACAAGGAGCGTATCCAGCTCTACCGCGGTGTAGTAATCAAGATTTCGGGTCACGGCTACAACAAGCGTTTTACTGTTCGTAAGATGTCTGGTACTGTAGGTGTTGAGCGTATCTTCCCCATCAACTCACCGGCTATCGACAGCATCGTAGTGAACAAGGTTGGTAAGGTTCGTCGCGCTAAGTTGTACTACCTCCGCGCTCTTACCGGTAAGAAGGCTCGTATCAAGGAAAAACGAGTTATCACCAAGCAGGCTTAAGCATTACGTTATCGATATAAAAAGCCTCCTGCAATTGCGGGAGGCTTTTTATGTTTTATGTCGGTTCCTGTTCAATAAGATGCCGAGGCTTTGAGGCCTCGTGCCCGTAGTTGGGCTACGATGGCATCGAGTTCCTCGGGTGTGGCTTTCAGGAGGCTGTGGGCGGGTGTCTCGCGGTCGATGGTGTAGATCATCACCTCACGGGGTGCTATGCGCTCCACTGCATCGAGCCACGGGACTACATACTCCGATGTGGTATTGTCTACCGAGATGCCTTCGGCATCCTCGCCCTTCATGAACATGGTCTGCACCACGCAATGTCCCTCAAAGGCACGCATGCACTCGAGGAGCCGGGGCAGGTCATAGCGGCCCACGGGGCGGTCTACACGGGAGATGTAGTCTGTGTCTACCGTGTCGAGCTTCACGATATTGTTATCTACGCGCTTCAAGGCCTCAAACACCTCGGCCTTGTCGATGCGTGTAGCGTTGGTGAGCACACTCACCTTGGCTTGGGGGAAGTAACGGTCGCGCAGGGCAATGGTATCGTCGATGATACCTGCAAAGTCGGGATGGGCCGTAGGCTCACCGTTACCTGCAAAGGTCAACACATCGGGGGCCATGCCCTCGGCTTGCATCTGCTGCAACTTCTGCTCCAACGCCTCGGCTACCTCGCCGCGGGTGGGCAGTTTCTGCTTGGGACGACGCTCGGCATTGAAGCCACACTCGCAATAGATGCAGTCGAAGGTGCACACCTTGCCGTCACCGGGCAGCAGGTTGATGCCTAATGAGACACCCAAGCGGCGGCTTTTGATGGGGCCGAAGATGGGGGAGGGGTAGATGATGGTGGACATGATTGGAATTATGAATTTTGAGTTTTAGTAAAGAATGAAGAGTGAAAAGCAAGAGTGCCGGATGGCAACTCTTAACTCTTCACTCTTAACTCTTCACTTAAAAAATTTTACTTCTCAATCTCCAGCAACTCTACCTCAAACACGAGGGTAGAGAAGGGCTTGATGGTGCCCATATCGCGGCTGCCGTATGCGAGCTCCTGGGGAATGTAGAGCATCCACTTGGAACCTACGGGCATCATGGTGAGTGCCTCGGTCCAACCTGCAATCACTTGGTTGGCGCGGAAGGTGGTGGGCTCGTTGCGGCTATATGAACTGTCAAACTCGGAGCCGTCGATAAGGGTACCGCGGTAGTGAACCTTCACCTTGTCGGTGTTGGTGGGGACAGCGCCCTTACCGGCTGTAATCACCTTGTAGCAGAGGCCGCTTTCGGTCTTCACTACGCCCTCGGTAGCAGCGATAGAGTCGAGGAATGCCACGCCTTGTGCCTTGTTTTCGCCGAACTCCTGCTCGAAACGTTCGTTCTTGAGCTCCTCCATCAAGGTAACGAACACCTGCTGTGACTCCATGGGGTGCATGAGCAATCCCTTGCCGGTAACGCCCGAGATGAAGCCTGCAAGGAAGAAGTCCTTGCTGATGAGTTCATCGCTATTGCCAAACACCTCGTGGCTAATGCCAGGAATCATCTGCTGGCTTATCTGCTGGCCAATCTGGATACCAGCGTTGAACGCGGTCTGCTTGGCATTGTCACCTGCCTTGATACCGGCCTTCAGACCCTTCACGAAGTCGCTCATGTAGGTGGTGTCTACGCCCATTCGGTACATGATGAAGTTCTTCAATCCCTGTGTCTGAGCCAATCCCATAGCGTATGAGAAGGTGTCAATCTGGGCTGTGAGGTCAGCGGTAGAGTCATTGTTCTCGCGGATAGCGGTCATGAGCGACATGGTCTTCTCCTGAGCCTCGGCGGGAGTCATCTTCATACCCTTGCCCGTAACGCCTGCCAGGAATGCGCTGGTGAAGTTCTTCTTGTTGAGCTCACCCTCCTTGCCAGCAAAGATCTCGTCGGTAACACCGGGGATGATTTGGTTCACTACCTGCTGGCCAATCTCGGTACCTGCATAGTAGGCACTTTTCTTGGCATCGGCCTCTGTGCCTGCAAGTACACCGTCTACAAACTTGCCCATATAGGCAGTATCCACACCCATGCGACCTACGAGGTAGTCCTGTAAGCCCTGTGTCTGTGCTACGCCGATGGCATAAGCCAATGAGTCAGCCTTGCTGGCACCGTCGAGGTTCACCTTGGGGGCTGCCGTTGTGCAGCTTACGAAAAGGCCCGCTGCAAAGGCCATTGCTACTGTAAAGATACTTTTCTTCATTTTATTGATTCTTTTGAATGATGATTATTACAATACTTCAAGCAACTCTACCTCAAACACGAGTGTGCTATAGGGAGGAATGGCACCACCTGCACCCTGCTCACCGTAACCGAGGTTGTAGGGGATGTAGAGCTTCCACTTGTCGCCCTCGCTCATCAGCTGGAGTGCTTCAACCCATCCGGCAATCACTTGGTTCACACCGAACACGGCAGGCTCGCCACGCTCAATGGAGCTGTCAAACATTGTTCCGTCGACCAGGCGGCCCTCATAGTGGCAGCGCACCTTGTCGGTAGCCTTGGGCTTACGGCCTGTGCCTGTAGCCAATACCTCGTATTGCAAGCCGCTGGGGAGAGTAGTCACGCCTGCGCGTTCCTTGTTCATCTTCAAGAACATCTCGCCCTGCTCGATGGCGGCGGCATGGGCCTTCTTCTCCATCTCGGCAAAATGGCTGTTCACAATCTGTTGTGCCTCAGCAAAGCTGAGCGCTGTCTCTTTACCTTCCAAGACATCACGGATAGCCTGTGCAAAGTCATCGACACTCACCTCTGCACCCATAGAGAGCAACTGCTGGCCGATACCGAGTCCAAGTCCGTAGCTAAATTTATCCATATCCTGTATACTATTGATTAAAAAACGGGCAAATTTACGCTTTTTCTCTGAATAATAGCGTAAACTTGCCCGTAATTATATAAATTTTACATTTAATACTTAGGGGATTAAATGGTCTTCTCTACATCCCACACAAAAGCGCGGAGACCGAGACGCTCGGTCTCTTTGTCGATGCGGTGCAGTTCTTCGAGCAGCGGGTCTACCTGCTCGTCACGTACTACAGTGAGGATGGCCGAGCACATGGAGGGCCATGCATGACTGCCGTAGTGGGGCTCGCCGGTCTTACTGCCACGTCCCTGTACCTGAGGGAACATGGAGAAGCCGCGGCAGTTGAAGTGGTCGAGCGTGAAGAGTATCTTCTCTTGGTATGCCTGGTCGTAGGCGATAAATACGGATTTCATCTTATCGAATTATGAATGTTGAATTATGAATTATGAATTGGCACCGCATGAAAACGATAAGTGCGCAAAGGATGCATAATTCATATTAAAATTAATACTTCTCTTTTCTTTTACGCTTACTCTTGATCATCGCCCCCTTGTTCTCTTCCCAATAGGCATCGAGTACGAGTTGCTTGGCATGCTTGCGACGGGCACGCTTGAAGCCTACGCCACAGAACATACAATAGAGCACGGGTACGAGCACGAGGGTGAGGATGGTAGACACGGTGAGACCGCCGATTACCGATACGCCCAGCGGACGCCACATCTCGGAACCTTCACCCTGGTCGATGGCCATAGGCACCATACCGAGGATCGTAGTGAGAGTGGTCATGAGCACGGGGCGCAGACGGCTACGGCCTGCAGCAATAGCTGACTGGATGGCACCCATACCGCGCTCACGACAGAGCTTAGTATAGTCGATAAGTACGATACCGTTCTTAACCACAATACCAAAGAGCATGATACATCCCATGAGGCTCATCACGTTGAGGCTGGTGCCGGTGATGGCCAGGGCGAGGATAACACCCGCGATAGACAAGGGCACGGCGGTGATAATGATGAAGGGGTCGGTGAACGACTCGAACTGTGCAGCCAATACAATGAACACAAGCATGATGATGAGTATACCAAGTACACCAAGGTCGCCGAACGATTCCTGCTGGTCCTCAAAATCACCGGCAAGGTTCACATTGATGCCCAAGGGAATGTCCATATTCTTGATAATCTTATTGCTTGCGGTTACGATCTCACCCATGGGCACACCGGCATTAATGATGGCCTTGACGGTATTGACACGCTCACGATCCTTACGCTCGATAGAGGGGGGCGAGAATCGCTCAACTACAGTACCCACATCTTTGATGCGTACGGCACCACCGTTGGCACCGTAGATGAGGATGTTCTCGATGTCCTCAATACTGGTGCGGTACTCGGGTGCATAGCGCACCTTAATGTAGTGCTCGTCGCCATCCTCACGGTAGAACGAGGCTGTAGAACCATTGATGCGGTTGCGCAAGTAGGTGGCTGCCGTGCTCACGTTGAGTCCGTGGCGAGCCAGCTTTTCGCGGTCGAAATCGACCTGTATCTCGGGCTGATAGTCTGAGCGGCTGATACGAACCTCACTCACACCGTTGAGCTTGAGCAGTTCGGCACGCAGGTCGCGAGCCACCTTGTCGGTAGCATCGAAGTCGTAGCCGTAGATCTCGAAGTCGATGGATGACTGTCCACCCATACCCGAGTTACCACCGGCACTTACGGTATATTTCTCAATCTCCGGGTAGCTGTTGAGGTCGGCACGGATAAGTTCGGAAATTTCAAACAGAGTGCGTTCGCGCTCATCGGGGTCAACGAGCGTGATGTTGAACGAACCGATATGGGTGCCGTTGTCCTGC
>JAFWXS010000079.1 GCA_017517925.1 Bacteroidaceae bacterium
CCCGTGGTTTGGTGGAGTGTGCCGAGGCTAGCCAATTGGCCAAGACGCTAGTGGAGGAATGTGCCGAGTTTGCTCGTCTCTCTCAGAGCCGTGTGTACGAGAACCTGAGCTTTCGTGCCAATGTAATAGCTTTTCTCAAGGCGATGGTGCTGTACGTGGCGCATGGCGAGGTATGGACGCAAGAGATGGAAGACTTCATCCGATGGTCGTTGCAGTACGATCTATGGTGCAAAATGCGCTTCTTCGGTGAGGCTATCGAGGCACAAGAGGAGGGAGGCATGAAGTTGCCCACCAAGGGACCGCAGAACTTGCTCGACTTGCTACCCGAAGTCTTCACCCGTGAGGAAGCAGGATTGATGCGTCAGCGCATGGGTATCCGTAGCGGATCGCTCCGTCAGATGTTGGGCAACTGGACGCACCGGGGGTACATCGAACTCTATGGAGTGGAGGTGGCGAAGCAAGACATCAACCGTCAGCGCTACATCAAGACCGAGGAGTACTTGCGCAAGCATCCGCAACCGTAACCGTTTTCAGTGTTTTCAGTTTTCAACTCATAACTCAAAACTCATAACTCATAACTCAAAAATGACCAGAGGACAACGCAACAACAACCCGCTGAACATCCGCCACTCCAAAGACAAGTGGCAGGGAGCAGCCATGACACAAACCGACACCGACTTCGTACAGTTCGAGACCATGGCCTATGGCTACCGTGCTGCCTGGCGAGTGCTCGAATCGTATTGGAAGCATTTTCATCGCATCAAGCAATATTACAATGTGAAGAATATCATCACCCGATGGGCACCGCCCACGGAGAACGACACACAAACCTACATCCGCACCGTGCTTCGCCTTACGGGATTGGGAGGCAACGAGCATCTGCCGCAACCTTCCCGAGGGGTAGATACGGAAAGATTGGAAAGGCTCGTGGCAGCCATGACCACCATGGAGTGCGGCATCCCGTATGGGGAGGTGGACATGAAAGCCATCCGTGAGGGGTACGACCTCGCTTTCCCCGGCAAGCGCTCGTATGCCAAGACGCAACCCGTGGAGCTTTCTCCCGAAGCGCTGGAGGAATTATGGATATGGGATGAATATCGGGATTGGTAAATGGAAAGGGTGCCTTTTCGGGGCACCCTTTTCTATCTTTTATCCGCAATGGAAATATCGTCTCACCAACGCTAGCATTTCTTCTTGATTGCCATCGATGTCGGCACGGAGTGTTTGGTCGCCATACGAGCGGAGCTTCTTGATGATGCCGTCTATCATGGCCGGGCTGAACACGTGATGCTTTTCGAAGATGTCACGTTGTTTTTCCAGGCAAGCAGCCGAAGCATAACAGCTATCCGGAAGCTGAGCCAAATCCTTCAGCTTGTCGGCATTTTCCTTCTGATGGATGTTGACATTCACGTAAGTACGTTCGGCAATGTCAAGCGCATTGTCCAACTCGAAGCCATAACGGCAAGCCACGGCAAGACCGGCGATGAGTTGGTACAAGTCGGCCGAGCCGTCCGGTGAACGCATTTCTACCGTCTGCTTCTGGCTGGTATCGTAATGGCTTTCGCCTTCCAGTGGATTGGCAGTCATGCACATGTCGGCCTTGGCAGCCCATCCCAAAGGTACACGTACCAATACCGAGCGGTTGCGGTCGCCCCAACAGATGTTGGTCGGTGCTTCCTGATGCGGCACGAGGCGGAAGTAGGAGGTAGGGTTGGTATTGCCGAAAGCAGTAATGGATGGGGCCAGCTCCATCATGCCGGCAATGGCC
>JAFWXS010000005.1 GCA_017517925.1 Bacteroidaceae bacterium
CTCACGAGGGAATACGGTCTTCTCTTATACTATCAGCATCGCTTGTGCCTACACACCAAGTTCCGTTTTCCTCTCTGCAATTACGCCAGCAGGTTCAAAGGGTATAATCTCAGCCTGCCTTCTCGGGCAAGCACCCCTAACATGGGATTCACCTCACACAACGCGGCGCGCTACGCGCTTGTTCGGTGTATCCAGCGTGCAAAGGTATACAAAGTTTTTCAGAGAATCATCAGATAGTGTCAAAATTTTATCGTGTATATGTTTTAGAATCTGTTTGGATTTTACCGCTAATAAGTTTTATGTTATACTTTTCAGTTTATTTGAGGCTCTTTTTACCATCTTTACACTCTTAGTTCTTGCAAATAGACCACTATTTGCTGCGACCAAACAGCGCAAATCTGCTCAAAAATACCTCTCAACTAAACTTGAAATAAAATCCAAACAGATTCTTAGAACATCCAAACCCTGCACTGCATAGCCGAGGCATGGCGTTGCAACAAATCGACTGTCATCTCGGCTGCCTCGTGCAGTCCTTCGCTACCGCTATAGCCGTTGATGATGGCAAGTATGTGAGTGGTGCCGCCATCCATCTTGGTACGTTCGTGGTCACTGGTTGGGGTGCCTATCCCCCCTATAGCATCGCGTATCACGGGCATATACTCAATGTTGAGGGGTCCGCGGCCTATTCCTTCGAACGGCTCGTCTGCTTTGCCTATACCCAGGCAGTGGTCGGTGCCTACAATCTTGTCGGCATCAAAGCCTCCGATACTATATCCGGTGCGCAAGGACACTAAGTTGATGAGGTCCACCAGCGTGTCTATCTGGTATAGCTCAAGTCCGCGAAGTAAGCGACGACGCAGTGCCTCGGCCGACGGGCGATAGCGGCTGGGGTCCTTGCCGCAAGCACGGTATGCATCGCGTGTGGCGACGATAGCGGGTTGCTGCTTGATGCTCTCGGTAGTCTCTGTGGCCCGCAAATGTTCAGTGAAATGGGCTATTTCTGACCATAAAGCTTCATCGTAGGGGCTGTTCTTGACGGTGGCATACACCGCGGCTCCCCGGTATTGCGGCCACTTGGCCTTGATTTCTTCTGATAGGGTGATATTGAACATGGGTTGTCTCTTTTTTGGAGTTAGGAGTCTTCTATAGTTAGGAGTGAGGAGTGAGGAGTTAGGAATTAGGAGTTGCCTTCCGGATGGTGGTTTTCGTCTTCGTCTTCGTTCTCATTCATTGGGTCAACATTATTCCATTGAGTATGCGCCCCGACTTGATGCCCAGCCTGCGTGCCGAGAAGAAGTCGTGATGCCGAGTATAAGTGCAGATACCGCTGTCGTGGATTTGTGCGATGGGCACACCTGCATCCATCAGCAGCAGGCGATTGGCGGTGGGGAGATCCAGGTGATATTTCCCCTTCTCGGGATGCCAGCAGGCGATCTGCTCCATATCGAAACCAGTTTCCCGGAAGGCGTCGTACACCTCGATACCCACCTCAAAGGCTTCGAGCGAGATGCCTGGCCCTATGATGGCGTGGACGTCGGCACCTACCGTACCATAGGCCTCATGCATGGCATGCAGCGTCTGTGTCACGATGCGTCCCACCGTACCCCGCCATCCGGCATGCACTGCTGCTATGGCACCGTGTGCAGCGTCGTAGAGCAATACGGGTATGCAGTCGGCTGTCGACACACACAGGCACAGACCTGTGATATTGGTGATCACCGCATCCTTATCCTGCAGCAGTGCTTGCCGTGCTTCAGCAGACAATTGCATGAAACTTTCGTCTAAGGTGAGTATATGGCAACTATGCGTCTGGTAAGGTATGACGAGCCTGTCTGCCGCTACGCCCAATAGTCGGCACAGCTCCTCCTGGTTGGCCCTTACCACTGCAGCCTCATCGCCCGTATACGGAGTGCAGTTGAAGGCGGCATAGGCACCGCTCCCCCATCCGCCGTGGCGGGTGGTGCTGAATGCCGTAACCTTACCTCCGGGCATGGGGTAAAGATGAAGTTGTTTGCCTGTTTTCAATGCCATAGTTTGCAAGGCAAAGATACGAAAAAGCGAGCGAGAAATATCAAGCTCGCTTGAGTATTTTTCACCGCGAGCGGGAGTATCTTCGAGGTTTACCTCAAAGATACGAAAAGCGAGCGAGAAATATCAAGCTCGCTTGAATATTTTTCACCGCGAGCGGGAGTATCTTCGAGGTTTACCTCAAAGGTACGAAAAAGCAAGCGAGAAATATCAAGCCGCTTAAATATTTTTCACCGCAATCGGGAGTGTCTTCGAGGTTTAACTCAAAGATACGGATAAGCAAGCAAATAAAAAGCCTTTGTCCGATAAGCTTATCGGACAGCTTTGGCAGAATTATTGGTTTCGTCTGATAAAATCATCGGAGCTGTCCGTTCTCACCATAGGTCTGCCGGCGATTTTCTCGCAGGCTCGAGCGGGATTTTTCGCAGGCTCCTCCGCTTGCTGCCGAAGGCTCGACAAATCGTTGCCGCAGGTGCGGGAGACACCTATATATGGGTGTTCCGAAATCAGCCAATAGAGGACACTGATTTTCATGCGTTGCATAACTTGGTCTTCGGCTCTGAACTCCTTAGGGAAGATAAATCTTCCGTCAGCGCATGTTGCATCCGGCAGACAAGCACAAGCGGAGTGCGTGCGCAATCAGTGAATCAGTTTAATCACGTTGACAAGAAAAAATATCCGTGATAATCTGCGTACATCGTTTCATAATTCAAAATAAGTTTGTACCTTCGCATCTGCACACCATGTCGGAAGCCCCTATGGGACGATGGCGGTGGGCAGACATATACATTAAAGACGTATCTGTACGCTTTGGTTTTGACGATATAGGAATCTGGAAAATTCAAACGATTAGTCAAGAACAAAGCAACAAGGAGCGCCCTTGGGATGTTTATATACACTCCCTATCGGCTCTTGGCCGGCCCTCCGTGTTGCTTGCTGGGAGTCACCGATGGCGGTGGCAAATATATATAACATCGGCGTGGGGCTTTCGGCGTTGCTCGTTTCGACTAATCGGGCAATTCCGGAGCCTCTATATCGTGGAACGAGTACTAAACGGCTCCACGTTTCTTTTTTGTGTCGTGTCTATCTCTCTTATACTTATTGGAACACACCTTGTACCGACGGAGCCGAGGTGCAGCAAAAAAACGAAACAAGATGAAGACAATCAAACGTGTTTTCTCGCTGCTGTTCTTCTTCGTGGCAGCTATGAGTGTGCAAACCATGCAGGCACAGACCGATGGCGATGTGAATAAATACAATGCAGTGGCTGATGACTGGAACTTTAATCCCGAGACGGGTAACCTTTATGTGAACTATGACTTTGAAGGTACAGACACAGACGATTACCCCTGGCATTCAGTGCGCGACAAGGTGAAGAACGTGAATATAGGCTCTAACGTGACGAAGATTGGATACATGATGTTTGCCGACTGCGTGAACTTGCTCTCTATCGCTATTCCCGAGGGGGTGACGAACATAGGTAATTTTGCATTCTACAATTGCAGTAGCCTGACATCTGTTACCATCCCTGCTTCAGTGACAGACATTCAGATGAATGCATTTCTTCGTTGTGTAGACTTGAGCAGCACCATTGTGAATCGCAAGAATGTTAGGTACCGCGATGTGGAGGATAGGGCAATAGTGGCTGGCGACACCTTGGCTGTAGGCTGTGGATTGGCAGCCCGCCTATGGCACCGACTTCTGCGAGCTGTGGCAGGCTACGGGAAGCTACACGCAGACCCTCACCGGCCTTGCCGAAGGTATCTACAAGGTGACGGTGCAGGGCTTCGAGCGCTCAGGCGGCTGGGCCGAGTGCAATGCCTTGGCAGAGAAGGGCTACGAGATCAGCACCGCCACGCTGAGTGCCAATGGTGAGGAAACAAACCTGAAGTCATGGTATAGCGGCAAGAGCGGCGAAAACAATCCCAACAACACGGGTGAAGCCGTAGCCAAGTTTGCCGAGGGACTGTACCAGAGCGAGGTATATACTTACGTTGGCGAAGACGGCACCCTGACGCTCACGGTCTGCAAGCCGAGCCATGTAGGCGACAACTGGGTGTTGTTCAACAACTTCACCCTGACGCGCTATGCTGAGGGCGGCACCGGCGTTGGGCAATTGACAATGGACAATGGACAATTGACAATCTATGACCTGATGGGCCGTAAGGTGGAGAACCCTGCGAAGGGCATCTATATCGTGAATGGCCGCAAGGTTGCGATTAAGTGAGTGCAGAGCCATGCTTGCATGGACTATGCCGAACCGACGAACGAAATAAGCGCAGAAGCAAAGCTCGTTTTGCTTCTGCCTTATAAGGAGGAGGAAGACGAAGTCAACGTGAGCAAGCTCGACGCAGTCAAGGTTGTGATTAAGTAATCACCTCCTTCGACCTCTGCGGAAAAGCCACAAAGTTATCGAGGCGTAGGCGCACCTCGATGACTTTGTGGCTTTCGCTTTTATCTATCGTGAGCATTCTAATAGGGGGCGAGCAGGGATCACGGGTTGCAAATGTCGGGAAAAGGAGCTATCTTCGCTGCCTAAAAGAGATACCCTCCGATGATTGACGAAGCTACCCGATCCTTTATCCGCGACCATGCTCACGACGATGTGCGCCAGCTGGCCCTGCAGGCAGCACGCTATCCGCAAGTGGATATGCGTGTGGCTGCCACGCAGATTGAGGGGAGGCGGCTGGCCTCGGCCAAGCTACCGGCCTGGGCGGCTGTCGAGGGTATCGTATATCCCGTTAGGCTCTCCATGGAGCAGTGCTCATCGGAGGTGACGGCGCAGTACAAGGCATCGCTCGTGAGTGGCACACGCCTGGCCGACCTTACAGGAGGGTTTGGCATCGACTGCAGCTATATGTCGGGGAGTTTCGAGGACACCACCTATATAGAGCGCAACGAGGAGCTTTGCCGTATAGCAGCGCACAACTTCGGGCTCTTGGGCAAACCGATCAGGGTAGTCCATGCCGATAGCGGGGAGGCATTGCTACGGCTCCCTCAACAGGACTGGATATTCATAGACCCTGCGCGGCGCGACAAGGCGGGAGGCAAGGTGGTGGCGCTCAGCGACTGCGAGCCCGATGTGTGCCAATTGGAAGAGCTGCTCATGCAGAAGGCCACGAAGGTGATGGTCAAGTGCTCGCCCATGCTCGACATATCGCAAGCGGTACGCGAGCTGCAGTCGGTGAGCGAGGTACATGTGGTGTCGGTAAACAATGAGTGCAAGGAGCTGCTGCTGATACTCGGAGGGGAGACGGAGGAAATCTCCATCCACACCATCAACTACCACGGGAGCGAAGCACAGGAGTTTACCTATACCGCAGCCGAGGAGTATGCCGCCACCTGTCCCTATACCTCTACCGTAGGCCAGTACCTCTACGAGCCTAACAGTTCGCTGATGAAAGCCGGCTGCTACCGCCTGCCCGCCTGGCGCTACGGATTGCAGAAGCTGCACCCCAACACCCATCTGTATACCTCAGATACGTTGGTGAGCGACTTCCCCGGTCGCGTATTCAAGGTGGAACAGACATGCGGATTTGGCAAGAAGGAACTAAAAATGCTCGACTGCAAGAAGGCCAACCTTGCCGTGCGCAACTTTCCCGAGCGCGTGGATGCACTGCATAAGCGCCTCAAGATACGCGATGGAGGCTCCACCTACCTCTTTGCTACTACGCTGCAGGATGAGACGAAGGCCCTCATCGTATGCACAAAAGCGGTGGCTCGTTAATTTATCCTAAAAACAATCCCAAAGGTGTATCCCTTCCCGTTATTTATACTACTTTTACAAAGTTTTAGTTAACGACAAGCGATGATAACCAAGTTGGTAGGCGCAGCCTTGAAAGGACGCCAGAAGAAGAT
Source organism: Bacteroidaceae bacterium (assembly GCA_017517925.1). Lineage (GTDB taxonomy): Bacteria > Bacteroidota > Bacteroidia > Bacteroidales > Bacteroidaceae > UBA1189. The sequence goes on from JAFWXS010000005.1 coordinate 5,887, forward strand.
TGAAAGCTACGACACGCTGACCGAGGAGATACAGCGCCGCGTGTTGGCCCATCTGATAAACCGCAGCCGCAGCACGGAGTGGGGCACCAAGTATGGGTACGGTAGCATCACAGCATACGAGCAGTTTGCCGCCCGTGTCCCCGTCTCCGACTATGACGGACTGAAGGACTATATCGACCGCATGCGCCACGGCGAGAGCGGCATCCTCTGGCCCGGACGGGTGAAGTGGTATGCCAAGTCGTCGGGCACGACGAACGACAAGAGCAAGTTTATCCCCGTATCCCGCGAGGGACTCGACGACCTGCATTATAAGGGTGGCACCGACTCGGTGGCCCTCTACCTGCGCAACTATCCCGACAGCCGTATGTTCTCGGGCAAGGCACTCATCCTCGGTGGCAGCCATGCTCCCAACTACAACCTTCCCCACAGCCTTGTGGGCGACCTCAGTGCCATACTCATCGAGAATATAAGTCCCTTTGTAAACCTCTTCCGTGTGCCGGGAAAGGAGATTGCCCTGCTCGATGACTTCGAGGAGAAGATGGAGCGCATAGCCCACTACATCAAGGACTGCAACATCACCAACCTCTCTGGCGTGCCCTCCTGGATGATGGCGGTGCTGAGGCGTACACTCGAGATCACCGGCAAGGGCAACCTGTGTGAGCTGTGGCCCCACCTCGAGGTATTCTTCCACGGCGGTGTGGCCTTCACTCCCTACCGCGAGCAGTACAAGCAGCTCATCCCGAGCGACCGCATGCGCTACATGGAGACCTACAATGCCAGCGAAGGATTCTTCGGTCTGCAGAGCGACCCTGCCGACCCAGCCATGCTGCTGATGATAGACTATGGTGTGTTCTACGAGTTCATTCCCATGGATGAGTTCGGCAACGAGAATCCCACCATCGTACCCCTCTGGGGCGTGGAGCCGGGGCGCAACTACGCCATGGTCATCAGCACCTCGTGCGGACTGTGGCGCTACATCATCGGCGATACGGTAAAGTTTACACAGAAGAACCCCTACAAGTTCATCATCACCGGTCGCACCAAGCACTACATCAACGCCTTTGGCGAGGAGCTTGTGGTGGACAATGCCGAGAAGGGACTGCGCCAAGCCTGTGAGGCCACGGGAGCGCAAGTGAAGGAGTATACCGCCGCACCAGTCTTCATGGACGGCAACGCCCAATGCCGCCATCAGTGGCTCATCGAGTTTGCCCAAGCCCCTGCATCGCTCGCCGAGTTCACCACCCTGCTCGACCGTGCCCTGCAGACACTCAACTCCGACTACGAGGCCAAGCGCTACAAGGACATCACCCTGCAGGAGCTCGAGATCATCCCTGCCCGCAGCGGTCTCTTCGATGCGTGGCTCAAGGAGAAGGGCAAGTTAGGCGGACAGCACAAGATACCCCGCCTGAGCAACTCGCGCGACATCATAGAGGATATGATGCGACACCAGAAACAAAAGGAATCGGTGTAAAAAAATCCTAAAAACGTACTTTTATACCTATTTATAATAGGGATTAAAAAAATTGCGCTAAATTTGCGCCCGAATTTTTGAAGCCACGTTGAAATTATGCAAAAGAATCTGGTGATAGTGGAGTCGCCTGCCAAGGCGAAAACGATAGAGAAGTTCCTCGGTAAGGACTATAAGGTGATGTCGAGTTTCGGGCACATACGTGACCTGAAGAAGAAGGATTTCAGCATCGACACGCAGACCTTCGCGCCTACTTACGAGATACCCGCCGACAAGAAGAAGGTGGTGGACGACCTGCGTCGTGCAGCCGACAAGGCCGAGATGGTGTGGCTCGCATCCGATGAAGACCGCGAGGGAGAGGCCATCAGCTGGCATCTGTACGAGGTGTTAGGACTGACACCGGGAAAGTCGAAGCGTATCGTATTCCACGAAATCACCAAGGATGCCATCCTTGGTGCCATACAGCATCCGCGCGAGATTGACATCAACCTCGTCAATGCCCAGCAGGCACGCCGCGTGCTCGACCGCATCGTGGGCTTCAAGCTGTCGCCCGTATTGTGGAAGAAGGTAAAGCCGTCGCTCTCGGCAGGCCGAGTGCAGTCGGTCGCCGTGCGACTCATCGTGGAACGCGAGCGCGAGATAGCCGCATTCACTTCCGAGGCCGCCTACCGCGTAGTAGCCGTGTTCCTCGTGCCCGACAACAATGACAATACCGTGGAACTAAAGGCCGAGCTGAGCACCCGCTTCAAGGAGAAGGGCGAGGCCGAAGCCTTCCTGCAATCGTGCAAGGAGGCGACCTTCACCATCGAAGGTGTAGAGACTGATCCCATGGTGCGCTACCCTGCTGCCCCCTTTACCACCTCGACACTGCAGCAGGAGGCCGCCCGTAAGTTAGGCTTCTCGGTGTCGCAGACGATGACCATCGCGCAGCGCCTCTACGAGTCGGGACAGATCACCTACATGCGTACCGACTCTACCAACCTCTCTACCCTCTGCCTCGGTGCCAGCAAGAAGACCATCATCGAGACCATGGGATCCGAGTACCACAAGGCACGCAACTTCAAGACCAAAGCCAAGGGCGCACAGGAGGCCCACGAAGCCATACGCCCCACCTATATGGACCGCCAGACGATAGAGGGCACCGCCGCCGAGCGTCGCCTCTACGAACTCATCTGGAAGCGCACCATCGCCTCACAGATGGCCGACGCGCAGATAGAGAAGACCACCGTGACCATCAGCATGAGCAGTTCGCCCTACACCTTCGCCGCCACCGGCGAGGTGGTGAAGTTCGACGGTTTCCTTCGCGTATACCGCGAGACCGTAGCCGACGATGCCGAAGATAACCAGGACAGCAACATGCTGCCGCCCCTGCACCGCGGACAGCAGCTCCACTATACCGAGGTGACCGCTACCGAGCGCTACACCCAGCAGCCCCGCCGCTACAACGAGGCCAGCCTCGTACACAAGCTCGAAGAGCTGGGCATAGGCCGCCCCTCGACCTACGCACCCACCATCAGTACCATACAGAACCGCGACTACGTGGTCAAGGAGGACCGCCCCGGACAGGAGCGCACCATCAACGTCCTGAAGCTCAAGGGTGGCAAGCTCACCGACAAGCAGGCACGCGAGACCTATGGCAAGGAGAAGGCACGCCTCGTGCCGACCGATGTGGGTATGGTGGTGAATGACTTCCTCACCGCCAACTTCCCCCAAGTGCTCGACTATACCTTCACCGCCACCGTCGAAAAGGAATTTGACGAGGTGGCCGAGGGCCAGAAGCCCTGGAACGGAGTCATCAGCGAGTTTTATCAAGATTTCTCACCCCTCATCGAGCAGACCATGGCTGCCAAGCAGGAGTACAAGGTAGGCGAGCGCATCCTCGGCACCGATCCCAAGAGCGGCCGTCAGGTATCGGTGAAGATAGGCCGCTTTGGCCCCGTAGTACAGGTAGGCTTGGCATCCGACACCGAGAAGCCCCGCTTCGCGCAGTTGCAGAAGGGGCAGTCGATCGACACCATCACCCTCGACGAGGCACTGGAGCTCTTTGCCCTCCCCCGCACCTTGGGCGAGCACGAAGGCACCGCTGTGGTAGTCAACGTAGGCCGCTTCGGCCCCTACGTGCAGTTGGGCAAGCAGTACGTGAGCCTACCCAAGGGCGTAGACCCCATGATCATCACCCTCGACGAAGCCATCGAACTCATCGAGAAGAAACGCCAGTTCGAGCAGCAGCGTCAGATCAAGACCTTCGCCGAGAATCCTAATGTAGAGATACTCAACGGCCGCTACGGCCCCTACATTGCTGCCAACGGCAAGAACTACAAGATACCCACAGGCACCGACCCCGCCTCGCTCGACCTTGCAGCCTGCATGGCCATCATCGAGAAGGCAACTGAGAAGCCCGCTTCACCGCGCCGCAGAAAGAAATAAATGGTTGTGCTATCCTGAACGCTGTGAAGGATCTCGCAATGTGTCATAGCAAAGTCCCTACGCGAGGTTCTTCACTACGTTCAGAATGACACGGTCTTTAACTCCATTTATCTTCACTTTACTCCCTTTAACTCCTAAACAAATGACCCGTATCCTCCTCGTCGGATTTATGGCAGCCGGAAAGACCACACTCGGCAAAGCCTTGGCCCGCGACCTCGGTCTACAGTTCATCGACCTCGACCACTACATCGAGAACCGCTACCGCTGCACCGTGTCGCAGCTCTTTGCCGAACGGGGCGAAGAGGCCTTCCGCCAGATAGAGCGCAACCTGCTACACGAGGTCGCCGAGTTTGAAGATGTCGTCATCTCCACCGGTGGCGGCACTCCTTGCTTCTTCGACAACATGGAATACATGAACGCACAAGGCACCACGGTATTTCTCGACGCAGCGGCCGATGTCATCCACACCCGCCTCACCATAGCCCGAATGCAACGTCCCTTAGTGAAGGGAAAGACCGCCGAAGAGCTGCGCCAGTATATCACCGACATGCTCTCCCGTCGCCTCCCCTACTACACCCAAGCCAGCCACACCTTCTGTGCCGACTATCTGGAAGACAACAGTCAAGTAGCACGCTCGGTAGAAAGATTCAAGGAAGAAATACTGTAAAACGAATACAACATATTATCCCCTACAATATAGACTGCTTTCACCCTTGCTTCAGGTGCGGCGCTATCTCGAGCAGCGGCTCGTAGACGAAGCGGCGCTGCCACATCAGGGGATGGGGAATGGTGAGCTCGACATCATTGATTTCCACGTCATCGTACAGCAGAATGTCTATATCGATGATGCGGTCGGTGTATACGCCGCCTACACTCTTGTGAGTGCGCCCCATAGCTCGCTCTATCTCTTGCGTGATGTGCAGCAGCGCGTAGGGGGCGTGTGGGGTATCGACAGCCACTACGGCATTGAGAAAAGAGTTTTCAGACTGGAATCCCCACGGCTTCGTCTCTATAAATGACGAGCAAGCAAGCACATGGCCTGCCTGCTCTTCTATCATGTCAAGGGCACCGCGCAGATTGGCCGCGCGGTCGCCCATATTCGTCCCTATGCCTAAGTAAGCCGTCATCAGTCGATGATGAGCATGGCATCTCCGTAGGCGCCGAAGCGATAGTCGCCCGCCAAGGCCTCATCGTAGGCCTTCATCACGAGGTCGTAGCCGCCGTATGCTGCTGTGAGCATCAGCATGGTAGAGTACGGCATGTGGAAGTTGGTAACCAAGGCGTCAGCAAAACGGAAGTCGTAGGGAGGGAAGATAAACTTGTTGGTCCATCCCTCATACTCCTTGAGGCGACCGTCGGCACCTACGGCGGTCTCCAATATGCGCATCACCGATGTGCCGATGGCACATACCTTGTGGCCCTTCTCCTTGGCCCCGTTGACAATCTCCGTAGCCTCGCGCTCCACGAACATCTGCTCCGAGTCGGTCTTGTGCTTGGTGAGGTCCTCCACGTCGATGTCGCGGAAGTTGCCCTGACCGATGTGCATGGTCACGTAGGCAGGCTCGATTCCCTTGATCTCCATACGCTTCATCAGTTCGCGGCTGAAGTGGAGACCTGCTGCGGGAGCAGTCACTGCGCCTTCGTTCTTGGCGTAGATGGTCTGGAAGCGGGTAAAATCTTCTTCATTGGCCTCACGGTCGATGTAGTAGGGCAACGGAGCTACACCCAATGCATAGAGTGCCTGCTTGAACTCGTCGTGCGGACCATCGTAGAGGAAGCGCAGGGTGCGGCCACGCGAGGTGGTGTTGTCGATGACCTCGGCTACCATCGCCTCATCGTCACCGAAATAGAGTTTGTTACCGATACGTATCTTGCGGGCGGGGTCTACGAGCACGTCCCACAGACGGAACTCCTCGTTGAGCTCGCGCAGGAGGAACACTTCAATGCGGGCACCCGTCTTCTCCTTGTTACCATAGAGGCGTGCGGGAAACACTTTCGTATCGTTGAAGAGGAAGGCATCGCCCTCGTCGAAATAGTCAAGCACGTTCTTGAACTGGCGGTGCTCTATCTCGCCGGTCTTCTTATGGAGGACCATCAGTTTGGCATCGTCGCGGTGGAAGGTGGGTTCCTTGGCGATGCGCTCTTCGGGGAGATTGAATTTGAATTGTGACAGTTTCATATTGTTTGAGTTTTTACTTATTAAAATCATATTTGTGTCGCCGCCCGTAGGGCTAAAGCACTCTGACAAAGTCCCAGCGCAAGATCCTTCGCGCTGCTCAGGATGACAGTGACTCGGAGTTCTCCGTACACTCCACCCCTTCGAGCCATTGAGTAAACTCCTCGATACCCATGCAGTCGGTGAGTGTGGTCTCGCCCACCCGGGTGCGTTCCAAGGCTGTGAGGTGTGCACCGCTCTGCAGTGCCTCACCGATGTCGCGTGCCAGGGCACGGATGTAAGTTCCCTTGCTGCACACTACGCGGATGACGATGTCGGGGAGGTTGCACTCCACGAGTTCTATCTCGTCGATAACGAGCGTCTTGGCCTTGAGCTGCACCTCCTCACCTTTGCGTGCCAGCTCGTAGGCACGCTTGCCATCGATCATGCAGGCTGAGAACGAGGGGGGCACCTGTTCGATGGTACCGATGAATCCCTTCAAGGTCTCCTCCACCAGTTCGCGGGTGATATGCTCGGTAGGATAGGTGGCGTCGATGGGCTTCTCCAAGTCGTACGATGGTGTGGTAGCACCGAGTCGTATGTGTGCTACATACTCCTTCGTCTGGTACTGGAACTCCTCGATACGCTTCGTGGCCTTTCCTGTGCAGAGTATCATTACGCCAGTAGCCAGAGGGTCAAGCGTGCCGGTGTGTCCCACCTTGAGCTTCTTCACGCCCATCTTGCGGCACAACAGATAGCGCACCTTGTTGACCACAGCAAACGAGGTCCACGTGTAGGGCTTATTGATGCAAAGTATTTCTCCAGCCTTGAAGTCCATTATACGATGGTTAAGTTGTGCCCGGTAAAGAGCAGCGTCAGGATGAGCGTGCCCACCACGATACGGTACCAACCGAAAGCCTTGAAGCCGTACTTGGTGACGAAATTGATGAAAAACTTGATGGCCAGCAGCGCCACGATGAAGGCTACAGCATTGCCTATGAGGAGTGTCGACAGGTTGTCGGTGATAATCTCCATACCGTTCTCCTTTATCAAGTCGTACACTTTGTATACGGTAGCACCGAGCATCGTAGGCACGGCAAGGAAGAAGGAGAACTCAGCAGCCGCCTTGCGGGTGAGGCGTTGCGACATACCGCCCACGATGGTCGCCATCGAGCGCGATACTCCGGGTATCATCGAGATACACTGGAAGAGGCCCACCATGAAGGCACGCTTCTCGGTGAGTTCAGTCTTTTCGCTGCCCTTGTTGAATATCTTGTCGCAGAATATCATGAAGATACCGCCGAGGATGAGCGTCACGGCCACCACCTCCACCTTCTCGAGCATGGCATCGATGGCATCGCTGAAGAGCAGGCCGAGCACAGCTGCGGGTATGAAGGCCACGAAGAGCTTCCAGTAGAAGTCATACTTGTGGAGCAGGCGCTTCACCACCGGTGTACCCTCGGGCATCGGTGCGTGGTTGAGCTGGAAAAAGCGCTTCCAGTAGAGTACCACTACCGATAGGATAGCACCGAACTGGATGATAAAAGTGAAAGCCTTTACAAAGCCTGTACTCTCTACGCCCAAGAGGTTCTGAGCGATGATCATGTGCCCCGTCGACGATACGGGGAGAAACTCCGTGAGTCCCTCGACGATGGCGATGACGATAGTTTCAAATACATTCATAGCGGTCGTAGGGACACGTTAACGGTTATCGTTCTTATTATCCTTACCACGGTACATGATAGCGAATACCATGAACACAAAGCCTACGAAGCATACCAGCGGAGCCACCACCACGCGGCGTGTACTGAAGATGTCGGGCTCGAAGTGCGTCTCGGTAGAACTGGGACCGGTCATCAGGAGCAGACCGGCAATGATGATGACCACTCCTATGGCGATAAGGATGAAGTTCATCTTGTCAAGGGCTTGTTTCTCTTTCATATTGTTTTATTCTTTTTGTTCCTTTTCTCTGTCATCCTGAACGAGTGTGAAAGATCTCGCAGTAGTCTCACAAGAATTCTCATTGTCCACGTGCGGCCCTCCTCATGTTAATCGGGATGATACCATCGCGCGGCAGGTTTTCGTTGCGAGTTTTCAACTTTCATCTTTCAACTTTCCACTAAATATAATACAGGTCCCCTGCCTTCATGCGCAGGAAACGGTTGATCGACACATAGGCACACAGCAGCGTGATGAGCATACCGAAGAGCATCACCGCCCCGCCCACCACGGCGAGCGTGGGCACCGTGAAGAGCGCCTTCACCTGCGGTTCATAATGCAGCAAGAGTGCGATGCCGCCCCCTATCATACCGTTGGCCAGGATGCCCGATGTGATACCGATGGCCAGGTTGCGCAGCAGGAAGGGACGACGGATGAACGCCCACGAGGCACCCACAAGCTTCATCGTATGCAGTAGGAATCGCTGCGAGTAGATGGTGAGCTTGATGGTGTTGTTGATGAGTGCAAACGAGATGAGCGACAGGGCCAAGGCCAAGGCCAGCAGCAGCGCACTTATCTTGCGTATGTTCTCGTTCACATTGTCCATCAACTCGCTCGGGTAGGATATCTCGCGTATCTGCGTATAGCGCATCAGCCGGTTCTTGATGGGCACAATGCTGTCCGTATTGGCATAGTCGGCCTTGAGCTTCACCTCGATGGAGGCCGTGTAGGGGTTATAGCCGAGAAACTCCGTAGGGTCGAGACCCATCGATGCCGTCTGCTCGGCGAGGATATCCTCCTTCGAGATGTAGCGCACCTCCTTGGTGTAGCGCTGCGCCTCCACGTGGCGCACGATGCGGTTCACCTCCTCGGGCTTGGCCTCATCATTAAGCAGCAGCGACAGCTCCAGGTTCTCACGCACGTGGTCGGACAAGCGGCCCGCCGTGAGTACCACCATCACCACCGAGCCCAGCAACAGCAACACCAGCGAAGTGCTGATGCACGCCGTCACAAACTGTATGTCTATCGCACTCTTTTTCTTCTGTTTCATCACTTCTATAACACTATAAATACAGCCTTGGGCAAGCATGCAAGCACACTCCACCCAAAATCGGAGCAAAATTAGTGAAAGACGAGAGAAATGCCAAATTTATTTGAGCATTTCCGAGCCGCTTCCTAATTTCTTCCTTGCAAGCAAGACTACAATTACATAAAAACGGCCGATTACCCTCGTTTTTTTGCGCTTTTCTTCGCAATGGAGGCACAGAGACTATACCCACGCAGCGGAAACCCTTTATCCAAGAGGGACTCCCATCGCGGAGGGAAACACTTCCCTCCGCAGAGAGACACCTTTCCCTCCGCGGAGAGAGCCTCGTCCCTCCGCGGAGGGACGAACATTTCTCTCTATCGTTTCCGGCTATACTATTAACCCTAAACTCGGTTTGAACCTATCATAATGAAACAAAGTTCATAAAAGGCAATTGCATATAATGAATTTATTATTACTTTTGCAGCATGAGACAATGCAAGATTAGTATTAACAGACAAAACAGATTGCCTATGGAGCATCGCGTATAATTGGATACGCACATTTAGACATATTGGGAAAGCGTTAGGCTTTGATTCTTGTCTTTGAGACTTCGACACTTTCATCTGGCACCAAGAGTAAAGCGATGACGCTCACGCCATTTGGCGTGGGCTTTACTCGTATATTTGGTGCAAGGTAGTCGAAGACCTCAAAGACAGATAAACAGAGTTTTGTCCGCGCTTTTTTTGTGCGTAGATTCTTGGAGGACAAAAAAACGTATATTTACACAAACATTTAAATTCACGATTATGAAGAAACTTTTAATCATTTGCGTCTTTGTGGCTACAGCATTCTCTCTTACCGGTTGCGTAGGCGCAGCGGCAACAATCTCAAATAACCGTCACAGACTCAGGTCGTCTTGTCTGAAAACAATTTCCAAGTAGTAGGCCAAGCCTATGGCGAGGCTTCAGCAACATACATCTGTGGCATTGGCGGTCTAAGCAAGAAGGCCCTGTACAACAACGCCATCAACGAGATGTCAAAGAACGCCAACCTTACAGGCGCACAGACCTTGACCAATACGACAGTGCATTTCAATGTAGCGATGTGGACGCCTTTCTACATCAAAACCACTTGCACCGCTACCGCTAACATCGTAGAGTTTACCAAGTAGCAACACTCTATGTAATACACAAGGTGAAGAACGACAAATCGGCTCAATCCTTCCGGATATGAGCCGATTTCATATTACAAAGACGCTTTTCAGCTTTTAGAGGTACAATACTTCCCTAAAGGCTTTGATTTTTGCTTTATCCCTCACCACCTCACCTGACGCGTGCCGTCGGGCATCTCCTCGATGGTGACCTTCACCGTGTCCTCAGGCAGCAGTTCCTCGACGAGCTCGGGCCACTCAATGAAGCAGAGGCCGCGGCCGTAGAAGTAGTCTTCGTAGCCCATATCGTAGACCTCGGCGAGGCGCTTGATGCGGTAGAAGTCGAAGTGGTAGATGGGACGCCCCTCGGGGGTGTCATACTCGTTGACGATGGCAAAGGTGGGCGAGTTGACGGTGTCGGTCACGCCCATGGCTTCGCACAAAGCCTTCACAAAGGTGGTCTTGCCGGCTCCCATAGAGCCGTAGAAGGCGAAAATCTTGCCCTCGCCCATCTGGGCGATGAACTCGCGGGCGGCGGCACCGATGGTGGCGATACTTTTTATAATAATTTCCATATTCTATTTACAATTAGTTTTCTTTACGCGCTTTGCTTGTAACTCCCTCCGCCCATCGGGCTCGTCCCTCTATAAACAGGGAACACAGTCAGCGGCCTTGCCGAATCTCTTCACGATGCTTGCAAAGCCCCTCCATAGAGGGAGGGGTTGGGGTGGGTCTTTTTATCGTTTCTTGGGTGTCAGCGTTATGAATGGCACGATCATCTCCTCCATCGAGATGCCTCCGTGCTGGAAGGTGTCGCGGTAGTAGGAGACGTAGTGGTTGTAGTTGTTGGGATAGGCAAAGAAGTTGTCGCCCCAAGCGAAGATATAAGCGGTGCTCACGTTGGGCGAAGGGAGGAATACCTTGCGGGGGTCCTTGATCTCGTACACCTCACGAGCGTTGTAGCTGAGGTTCTTGCCTAACTTGTAGCGCAGGTTGGTATTGACGTTGCGGTCGCCCACCACCTTGAGGGGATTGTTGACGCGGATGCTGCCGTGGTCGGTAGTGATGACCACCTTGTAGTCGCTTTCGGCGAGGAGCGTAAACAGTTCCCTGATGGGCGAGTGGCGGAACCACGTAGCAGTGACCGAGCGGTAGGCGGCCTCGTCGGCAGCGAGCTCGCGCAGGGTCTTCGACTCGGTGCGGGCATGGCTGAGGAGGTCGATGAAGTTGATGACCACGACGTTGAGGTCGTTGTTCTCAAACTGGCGGTACTGCGACACCAGACGCTCGGCACCCAGCGCATCGTTTACCTTATGGTAGGAGAAGGTGTCGCGGCGGCGGTAACGGTCTATCTGTGTCTGTATGAGTGGGGCCTCATTGAGGTTCTTGCCCTCTTCCTCGTCCTCGTCGACCCACAGTTCAGGAAACATCTCGGCTATCTTGTTGGGCATGAGGCCTGAGAAGATGGCGTTGCGGGCATACTGCGTGGCGGTAGGCAGGATGCTGTAGTAGAGCTCCTCATCGAAGGAGAACTCGCCGCTAAGCTCGTGGCTGATAACCTTCCACTGGTCGTAACGGAAGTTGTCGAAGACGATGAGCACCACCTTCTCCTTATGGTCGAGCAGGGGGAAGATACGGTCGCGGAAGAGGTGGGGCGACATAAGGGGGGACCCACCCCCACCCCTCCCTCTATGGAGGGGCTTTGCAGTCATCGCTGAACTTTCTCCTCTTAGAGGGGGAGATGTCCGAAGGACAGAGGGGGCCTCGGGGCTAAACCACTCTTCATAATACCGTCGTATATATTTGGCAAAGAGATTATTCGCCTCGGCCTTCTGCATGCGCAGCATCTCGCTCATATTATTGTCGGCATGCTCCAGCTCCAGCTCCCAATAGACAAGGTTCTTGTATACCTCCATCCAATCTTCGTATGTGGCGGCATCGTTAATCTGCATGGCTATTCGCCCCATGTTCTGCTGGTAGCTGGTATTGACCGTCTCGCTGATGATGTCTTTCTTGTGGATGTTCTTCTTCAGCGTCAAGAGTATCTGGTTGGGGTTGACGGGCTTGATGAGGTAGTCGGCAATCTTGGCACCAATAGCCTGGTTCATGATGTCCTCCTCCTCGCTCTTAGTGACCATTACCACGGGGACGGTGGGTTGCACCTCCTTGATGAGCGTGAGTGTCTCGAGGCCTGTGAGGCCGGGCATGTTCTCGTCGAGCAGGATGAGGTCGTAGCTGCGCTCACGGCAGCGGTCCAGCGCGTCGCGTCCGTTGGTGGCCGTGTCCACCTCATAGTCTTTTCCCTTGAGGAAGAGGATGTGGGCACGGAGGAGTTCTATCTCGTCGTCCACCCAAAGCAGCGTTCCATTCTTGGCCATAGTCTTCAGAAACAATATTTACTTTGCGAAGATAACACATTCTTCGCAAAGACTACACCATTTGAGTGAAAAAAGTTCATTGCTCCCTATAGGCGGTAAGCAGACTATAGATATTAGCCGCTACATGTTGCTTCAATTCGGAGACTTCAAGCTGTATAGTGTCACTCACAAGACGATAGGCCGTGTCAATGTCACCAAGGTCATCGCTTTCAATGAAAAGTTGCGACAGTGGCAACTCCCGAACTAAATCTTGGTCGTAACGAGTGCCAATGCTTACATAGATACCGGCACGCGACAATTGCCGCCACTGCTCTATGCCACCACGAAAACCATGAAGTATCCAGGGGAGCGTCGCCTTCATCTCCTTACGGATGGCCAGCACCTCGTCGATGCCCTTTACGCAATGGATGGTGAGGGGCTTGCGCACCACTTCGCTCAGGCGCACATGTTCGCGGAACACCTCCATCTGCAGTTCTATGGGAGCCTCACCATTCTTCTTGTCTATGCCGGCCTCGCCTATCATCACTACCTGAGAGTGCAGTGCCATGACAAGCAAGCGTGCCATCTGCACGCGCCAGTCGCCACGGATGTCCCATGGGTGTAGCCCCACAGAATAGAAGTGCCCGGGCTGTGGGCAGAATGCATCGGGCGTAAGCTGTACGATAGCTTCACCGGACTTGTCCGAATGGTGGTGGGTGTGGATGTCGTAAATCATAGTGGTGATACTCCTGTAACTCCTGAACTCCTGTAACTCCTGAACTCCTGTAACTCCTAAACTCCCGTAACTCCTGTAACTCCTGTAACTCCTGTAACTCCTGTAACTCCTGTAACTCCTAAACTCCCGTAACTCCTAAATTATGGTACCGGGTCGTAGCCCGAACCGCCCCAAGGGTGGCAACGGAGTATACGGCGTATGGCGAGGTAGAGTCCACGGAAGGGGCCATGCTTCTTCAGTGCCTCGATGGCATATTGTGAACAGGTAGGTGTGAAGCGGCACGAAGGTGGCGTGAGCGGCGATATACAGGTGCGGTAGAAGTATATCGGGAGCAGGAGGATAAAGGTGAGCAGGTGCTTTAGATGTTTCATCATTCCTCCGAGTCCGTTTTCAGTGGCTCACCGATTTTCTCCAACAGACGCACCATACGTTTTTCAATGTAGGCGGTAGTCTCTGTCTTTTCGCCTACGTAGACGAAGGCGATGAGCAGGCCCTGTCCGCGTTCGGCCATCTGTGCCGTGAGCGCATGCTTGTGCTTACGGTAGGCCTCGCGCAACTGGCGTTTCACACGATTGCGGTCTACGGCATCGTGGAAGCGCTTCTTGGGCACACTGATGAGTACCGATACGCCCTGTTGCTCGGCCTGCTCCACGGGAAGGAAGACGGCACGCACGGGGTAGGCCGACACCGAGCGGTTATCGCCCTGGAAAAGGCGATCCATCAGGATGCGGCTGCACAGGCGTTCGCTCTTCTTGAAGGTGTGGCGTGGAGAAGCAGGCATGGTATGAATGGAATGAAAAACTGTCAAGGGATGTCAAGGATGGCAGGGAGGGTGGGTTATAATGCCGATGTCCTTGACCCCTTGACAGTATGATGTTTATCGGAGTTGCTTACTTGTTTGTCTTAGCAAGATACTGCTCCAATGCCATGGTCATCGAGGGGGCCTCAGCAGTGGGTGCCTCAAGGTCGAGACGCAGGCCGGCCTCCTTGATGGCGGCAGCTGTGGAGGGGCCGAAGCAGGCTATCTTCGTGTTGCCCTGTGCGAAATTGGGCAGGTTCTCCTTGAGCGATACAATACCCGAGGGGCTGAAGAAAATCATCATGTCGTAGCCCTCTATCTCGCCCGGTTCGAAGATACGGCTCACCGTACGGTACATTATCGCCTCGGTATGCTGCAGATTGGCTGCATTGAGCATGTCGGCTATCTCGTCGTTGTGTACGCTTGACAGGGGGACGAAGTACTTCTCAGTCTTGTGCTTCACCATGAGGGGGAGCAGTGTGTCCATCTTGCCGTTGGTGCCGAAGAACACCTTGCGCTTGCGGTATTGCACGTATTTCTGGATATAGAGTGAGATGGTCTCTGACACGCAGAAGTACTTCATCGTCTCGGGAACCTGCACACGTAACTCTGCGCACAAAGCGAAGAAGTGGTCAATAGCGTGGCGTGAGGTGAATACGATAGCGGTGTGATCGAGAATGTCGACACGCTGCGCACGGAATTCTTTGGCACTGAGTGCTTCTACTTGGATGAATTGCTTGAAGTCAATCTCCACACCATACTTGCGTGCGATGTCAAAATAGGGCGACTTGTCCGAAGCAGGCTTGGGCTGCGATACGAGAATTTTGTTTAGTGTCAAGGTTTTCAACTATTTACGTACAACGTTATTACACAAAAAGAACCAATGCCTTGGCTGCAACAAGCAGGGGTATCAGTTCGAGGGTGCAAAGGTACACAAATAATTGCAAAATACCATACTTTTTGCCCGAAAAGATGTGAAAAGCCTTGTAAAGCAGGCAAATCTCAATCAATACGACGCATGCTACGAACAGCCACAAAACGGTAGATGGAGCGAGGTTGGAGAATACGGCTATGATGACCAGAATGTATAGCGGAAGTCCCGCAAGAATAGCCCAGTTGGAATAGCTGTGCTCCCATGCCGAGAGGGTGGAACTGTCGAGGAATATGCGGTCGGTCAGGGCAAAAAGCACCACCCTCAACAGGTGAAACAACGCGATGGCCGCAGTGGCAAGCAGCCACAGCACTCCGTCATTGACTATAGCTATGGACTTGCCAGATACATAGATCGCCAGCAAGAGCCCGGCTGA
The DNA here is from genome assembly GCA_017517925.1 of Bacteroidaceae bacterium. GTDB lineage: Bacteria > Bacteroidota > Bacteroidia > Bacteroidales > Bacteroidaceae > UBA1189. Next base: position 21,254 of record JAFWXS010000005.1, read on the forward strand.
AGCAAAAGTGACGATGTACATCCCCACGCGCATGTGGATGACGTTGGTGGTGCGCACATTCTCGACAGCATTCTCGCGAGGGAGGAAGAAGCCTTTCAGCAATCGGGGCAGAAAGCCCTTGCGGTCGGCCATGACGGCCGCAAGGATGAGCCCGCATACGATGAGTATGCCCACCATAAGGTCATTGGCGTAGAGGGGCTGCAGGGCCGGGATGCCCTGTACCCGTTCGGTCCATGTTATCGTGTCTGTGGGTGTCATTGCTCTTTATCTATATGCTCTTATATAGGTATCATTGCCCGTAGGGGCTAAAGGTTATCTCGCATTCGTGTATAGGCAAGTCCCGGTGCGGGTCCTTTCCGTCGCTCCGCTCTGTTAGGACACGGTCAAATTGCAGCATATCCGCGCATCCTGCCATTCCACTTAGGAGTGGCATACAGCAGTTCCACAGCCTCCTCGGGGGTAGTAGCCACTCGCCAGATGTCACCATGGATGTCACGCATGAAGTTCTCCGTGATGGCTTGCTCCAACTGTGCCAGCAGGTGGTCGTAATAGCCATCGACGTTGAGGATAACGATGGGGTTGAGGTAAAGGCCCAACTGTTTCCATGTGATAATCTCAAGCAGCTCCTCCAATGTGCCGCATCCTCCGGGTAGGGCGATGACACCGTCGGAGAGGTCGGCCATCATCTGTTTGCGCTCGTGTATTGTGCTTGTCTCTATCAGATCGGTGAGGCCCGTATGATGCCACCCTTCATCCATCATGAAGGTGGGAATAATGCCTGTTACCTTGCCTCCAACTGCCAGGGCTGCTTCCTCTACGGCATTCATCAGACCTTGGTTGCCGGCACCAGTGATGAGGCGCAGACCACGTTGGGCAATCAGTGTTCCCAACTCTTTGGCTGCCCGGAAATATTTTTCGTCAATCTGTGTGCTTGAGGCACAGTATACGCAAACGCTTTGCATGGGTTCCTATGGATTTATATGTATGGGCAGACGATGTCTGCCCATACGCGACGTTTCATTAGTAACGGTAGTGCTCAGCTTTGTAGGGGCCATCTACGCTCACGCCGATATAGTCGGCTTGTGCTTGGGTGAGCGTGGTGAGGTGTACGCCGATGCGCTCCAAGTGCAGGCGTGCCACCTCTTCGTCGAGGTGCTTGGGTAGGCGGTATACGTCGATGGGGTAATCCTTGCCGAAGAGCTCAATCTGTGCCAGAGTCTGGTTAGTGAATGAGTTGCTCATCACAAATGAGGGGTGGCCCGTAGCACAGCCAAGGTTTACGAGGCGACCGTCGGCGAGCAGGATGATGCGGTGGCCGTCAGGGAAATAGTAGCGGTCTACCTGAGGCTTCACATTCTCACGACGGATGCCCGGGTAGTTCTTCAGTGCCTCTACCTGGATCTCGTTGTCGAAGTGGCCGATGTTACATACGATGGCTTGGTCGGGCATCTCGGTCATGTGCTCTATACGGATGATGTCGATGTTGCCTGTCGTGGTCACGAAGATGTTGCCCTGTGAGCAAGCCTCCTCCATTGTCACCA
>JAFWXS010000080.1 GCA_017517925.1 Bacteroidaceae bacterium
AGTCGACCCTCATGAACCTCCTCGCCAAAAGCGAGGTGTTTGCCGAGAACAAACTCTTTGCCACGCTCGACACCACCGTGCGCAAGGTCATCATCGAGAACCTGCCGTTCCTGCTCTCCGATACCGTAGGCTTCATCCGCAAGCTACCGACCGACCTCGTCGACTCCTTCAAGTCGACCCTCGATGAGGTGCGCGAGGCCGACCTCCTGCTCCACGTCGTGGACATCTCGCATCCCGACTTCGAAGACCAGGTCAAGGTCGTTGAGAAGACCCTTGCCGACCTCGGATGCAGCGACAAGCCCCTCATCATCGTCTTCAACAAGACCGATGCCTACACCTTCACCCCGAAGGAGGCCGACGACCTCACGCCCAAGACCAAGGAGAACGTGTCGCTCGACGAGCTCATGCAGACCTGGATGGCCAAGATGCACGACAGCTGCATCTTCATCTCGGCCCGCGAGCGCGACAACATCGAGAACCTCAAAGCGATGATGTACAACCGCGTGCGTGAACTCCACGTGCAGAAATACCCCTACAACGACTTCCTGTACCAGACGTACACCGACGCGGAATATTAGCGTCGGTGCCTTGAGGGTTTGGGTTATGGGAGGCTTGGCGAGGCGAAACGTGAGGAAATCCCGTACAAAAATTTTGTAGCATAATGTAAAGCAAACCCTGCGGTTTGCTTACATGGTGTTGAAATCGGAAGTATAGACTTTCCCGTTCTCGTGGCAGATTGCCACCGGTTCCCTATTTCTTGCTAACGCTTTGCATTTTCCTAATCGCTCGTGGCTGCGTTCTTTTCGTCCGCCTTGGGGATTGGGCGGAAAGAGGGCAAGGATTCCCCTTTTCCTTTTCTTTTGAGAATATGAAACGAGGTTTGCCTAAGGGGTAAGGCTAACATTCTGCATCGACCTCCTATCTTAGAATGCTAATCGTAAGTATGGTAGCGAGAGTCGTCCTCTTCATAATAGTCCCTAAGATATGCAATAGCATCTACACGTACTCCCTTTTGTACCGCATCGGGTGAGGCATAATAATGGTCAGTAGAATAGTTCCTGTCGGCCCTTGTGCTCAAATATATTTCAAGAATCATAATTTGTGTTTTTTAGTCGCAGGTTCATACTACAAGAAGAATATGTGTCGACGTTATTTCTATGAATATCACTCACCTTAGGCTGATGCTATAGTAGCCATCACGATAAGGCATCACGTTCTTTATAGCCACCACCACCGAACTGGCCGTGGATGCCAATCCTGAAGTGGTCACTACCCCGTCGGCTTCAATGGCTTCGACATACACGTTGCCCCATCTGGTCCATCCAGCTTTTCTGTCCAGTCCCTCGAACAGTGCCATACCCACACGCAGCTTGTTTCTCGGTATGGCCAGCATCTCGTCCAATTCGTACTCTCCCGTACCGTTCTCGATATAGAAACTCACTCTCAGTTCGTACCAAAATGTGCTTGCTTCCTTGATTTCAGACATGATTTGAAGATTGAAAATGTTAATATCATTCTGCAAAATTACGAACTTTCGACTTTGGACCCTCTGGCACTTTCTCTCCAGACAATAGTGGGGAGAATAAGGTCCTCTCTGTAGTCTGACGACCATCGATGTCGATGGGTGTTGAAATCAATTTCTTAAGATATGCTTCATTCTCAAGGGTGCACTCATACATTTCATCCACAGCCGCTTTGAGTTGCTTGAACAACTTGTTGGTTTCCTTATATATCTTACCATAAGATATTGCCCCCAAGCCCAGTTCTGCCAATCCAGCTCCGGCACTTATCTGCATTATAGCCAACTCGTTGACCAGCTTTTTCATTTCCACCACAGACTTGACATTATAATCATATTGACTAACGGTGTAGGGGATTCTCATGTCTCCACCTTGTTTGCTGATCAGCTTTACAGCCTTGCATATCTGCTTTGACTCTGTTTCAAGATAGTATGTGTGTACATCAAAATCAGGAGCATCGCCCTTGAGTGCTTTTGATGCTTTGTAGTGCAAGTTCTTAATGCCATAAAAATAGTTGTCGACAGCTGCCACGCCACAGTTCTCAGGCTTTTCCCATTTTTCGGGCAGCGTGAGTTCGGTCCACTTGAGCTCGGTCACCACAGCCTCCGCTGGCCTCATGTCCTCGGGAACTTCCAGTTCGCACTTCTTCTTGGATAGTTTGATGTCGTGGAATACATATGCAGCCGATGTCCCATTGGTATTGGCCAGCCAGAACATCAACTGTTCGCAACCGTTTATGGGCACGGTCACCGTCTGAGGTTTCATCCCTTCGAACACAGCCAGTTCGGCCATCACGATATGGTCGGCGCCAATGAGCAGTTTCTCCTTTCTCTCACTGATATCGGGTTGATAAGTGTCCGTACCAAAGAACTGCGTATCACCCTCTGTCCTGAGACACTCCACAGTGAAGGTGACACTGTTGTACTGTCCATAGGTGTTGAAGGCTGCACATGAGTTCTCCACAGCCTCGCCGCCAGCAGCCAACATCATCAGTGCTGCCACGCTCATCAATGAGGTGCCCACCACAGCACCGCCTACCGAACCGATAGGCACAAAAGAGGCACCTACGGCAGCTGCACCGATAGTGCTTGCACCCGCAGCATCAGTACCTGACAACACACCAAAATCAAGCGAGAAGTGAGTACTGGTCTGCAGTACAAACCCCTTGTATATCCTGCTGTTGTCGTATCTGGTGAAGTAATCCTTCTTAGACTTGCCGTCCACGAAACCGCCCGATTTAGAGGAACTGATATAGTGCAGGTATGGCGCTCCGAGGTCTATCAGGTCTATCTCGTCGGGACATTCGGGCACAGGATGTGCGAACAATTCATTTTCTACGGGTTCGCCACGATACACCACCAGGTCGGCCACGCCATAGGCCGCTACGTCCATCGTACCCTGTCCCTTGCTCTCGAACTTCAGCTTGCGGCACTTGTTCAATGGCAAGACATGCTTCTGGTTGGGATAGGTGGCACAGAGTGGGATGGTCTTTATCAGCTGGTCGTCGGCATAGACATACAGTTCATCATTGTTCATGTACCAGCTCTTGCTTACATAACCGGTAACAAAACTCACATAGTCAAACTCGTTTCCCAGGTCGAATATCGCATGCGACTTGGCATCATCGCTCAGGATGGCTGCAAAGTTGTAAATCAGGAAACCCTCGTTGAACTTTGTGCCTCCCATCGAGAAGGTTACATAGTCAGATGTGCCATCATAGAGTTGCTTGCTTACATTGCCTCGCAACGAATATGGAGGAATGTTGCTGATAAGTTTGCACACATCGGGCAGCTGCTTCAGGCGTGGGTCGGGCTTGCCCTCGCTCTCCTGAGCCGTCTTGGCCGGTTTCTCTCCCTTGGGATATATCCATGCATCCACAATGCCTGCCCAGTGGCTTCCATGCGATTGCTCGCTGGCGAATGCCAGTTTCTTCACCCCCGTCACATCCAGCGTCACCTGTCGGGCAATGTGGTGCTGCTCAATCTCGTATTCATACAGTATCTTGTTGTCTCCCAATACGGTAACCCATCCCTTACCGTTGCGGGCATCGTCGGTCACCATCGGCCCCACGGTGAACTGCAATGTCTCGTACTGCCCGTTCAGGTTCACGAGCGTTTCGGCCGCTCCGTTACCGCTGAGCTGCATGTCCATAGTCAATATCAAGCCATAATCCCATGTCTTGTTGCCTATCTTGATGGACTTGATCTTTCTGTCTGGAGCCACCCACTTGTGGCTTCCGTCTTGCAAGTCGGCCGAACGGCTCAGGTAATATGGATTCAAATCCCTGAACAACATCTTTTTCTTGCCATCCAACTTGTATTTTTCTTCCAGATTGTGCACCTTCTGTCCCTTGGTCCACAAGGCCACTTCGCAGAAAGCCAGATTCATGCCCTTGTCCACCAGTGAGAACTTCAACGACTTCACCCCGCTCACATTCAGCGTAATGTGTCTGGGCAGATCGTCCGTCTTCACCGGACTATCGAAAATCTTCCTTCCATCGGCATGTATCAGCACAATGTTGGGATCCTTGAATACCTGGTAATGCACAGGTGCCATGACGAACGAGATATTCTCATACTTGCCACCCAAGTCGAATGTCACCTCTCCAGCATCCCACAAGGTGAAGGCATTATTCCATGTCTGGTGACCACGCACTTGCACTGATGCCTTTGCCTCATACCCCTTAGGGTCAATGGGCTTCAGCGCCTTGGTAACATATACAGGACCCTGCGCAAAGGATACCGCGCACAGCATCAATCCCATCACCAGTGTAGCAAAACGTTTAGCTTTCATACTCATAATTATATATTAGTCAATCAATTCACGACAAAGATACCATATCATAACGAGAAATGCAACACCATACACCTTCTTTTCGTTAAAGGGGAATATCGTACCAGTCTCTCTCCCTCTCAAGACGAGTGCAGGACAAGCGAGATTGCCATAGAAAAACTATTTCTGTTCATCCACCGCTGGCATGTGGTACATCTCTATCTCGGCAGCATAGCGCGACAGGTGGCTAATTCATAGGAGTAGAGTCACCACACATCTCCTCTGCTATCACATTCATCGCTACAAAGCGGTATCGCCCCGTGGTGTGGGGTATGTTGCCCGTCTTGGCCGTTACGCGCAAGGCTATCTCGGGGCGCTCCAGCGCCTCGGCGTGAGGCTCCACCAGCAACAGGCGCCCTGCAGCACATGCCTCGAAGTAGACGCCCTGAGGCTTGAAGTAGCGGTAGTGGCTACTCTCGGGGTTGGGGAAGCCCTGCTCCAGCAGGATGATGAGCGGGAAGCCGTGCTCGCGCAGCGAGCGTGCTATCACCTTCTCGCCCTGCGATATGGCGGCGGTGATGAATACCGTGCCGTTGGCAGCCTGCATCAGGCACTCCTGCCTGCGCGCCTCAATCTGCTCGGGGGTGAGGCGCCGCGAGCATTGCAGCACCTGCCGCTGCGGATGCCCCGCAAGGAATATGTTGCCCAGCACCGTACACGAGAAGTCGCCTATGGTATAGTCTTGCCTGATGCGGAACAGCTCGCGGTTGGCTCTCTTCAGTGCCAGGCGCCGTGGGTTGTCCTTGATGTAGCTCTTCATGCGTGCCAGCTGCCCCCTGCCATAGAGGAGGCTGTCGTGATACTCGTGGGCGAAGAGCAGGAGGTTCTTGCTCTTGGGGCTCACCATACTCGCGGAGACACCCGCGAGTACCCGACGCGCTGCCTCGCGCGATACATCGCTGCCCGCGCCCTGGGTTCCAATCGTAGCACCCGCGCCAGCATGGGTGGCGGTGGCGGTGGCGTTGCCTGCGGTGGTGGCGCTGGTGGTGCTTGTAGCAGTGCTTGCAGTTGCGTTGGTGGCGTTGCCTGCGGTGGCGTTGGTGGTGTTGCTTGCGTTGGTGGCGTTGCCTGCAGTAGCGTTGGTGGCGTTGCCTGCAGTAGCGTTGGTGGTGTTACTTGCGTTGGTGGTGTTGCTTGCAGTGGCGTTGGTGGCGTTGCCTGCGTTGGTGGCGCTGGTGCTTGCAGCGGTGCTTGCGTTGGTGGCGTTGGTGGTGTTGGTGGTGTTGCTTGCGCTTGCGTTATTGCCCTCGCGGCTATCTCCGCGAGCTATCACCTCGCGTGCCGCCTCCACCATGGCCGTGAAGGCATCGCTGCACTGCACCTTGAACCACCGGATATACTGCCCCAGGTGCCTCGGCAGCCTGTCGTGGATGTGTAGCAAGATGTGCACATGGTCGGGCATAATCACATAGTCGAGGATCTCTATCGAGGCGGCGCCCAGGTAGGTGGGTATGCGCTCAATCTCTGCGGCCACCGCCATGCCCAGTGCCGTGAGGGCTACGGTATCGCCTTGCAGCACGTCTAAGAGTGGCTTGCGATCTACAGTCACCAGCGTGAGCATCTGTATGGATGGTGACTGGTAGTCCATCCATCGGGCGCGGTAGAGATGCTCTCTGAGCTTCTCGCACCGCCACCCCTCGGGCGTGAGGTGTGCCTTAGCCATGCTTGCTGTTTCTTCTTGCCGCAAAGATACAAAAGTGTCTTCGGATTCCTACCTCAACGATACCGCTTTTTTGCCCGGCAAATGAGAGGAGGCGAAGAAAACTCACGCCACCATCCATCCCTCCTCGCAGCTCCCCCTCCGTTCGTCCTCCTTTCGTCCTCGTGGCTATCTCTTCGATGTATACCTGGCCGGTGGGTACGGTGAGCTGGGTGGTGTCGCCCGCGCTTGCCGGTGCTACACACCGAGTGTTTGCGCTCCGTATGGTACACACAAGCGATAGCGCGTGTGCTTCGTGCGATTTTCTGGACGAGCCAAGCGCAAGCATTGTGCCTGTATGAGGCTAAGAATAAAATTCTGTGAGGAAAATAGGCCGAAAGCCTTGCAGTTATGCAAAGTCTTTGTAATTTTGCATAATCCATAAATCAAAACTCATAAACTTAAAAACTCATAAACTCAAATCACTATGGCAACCACACCGGAATTCAAGTATGCACCGATGTTTCAGCTGGGAAAGGATGATACCGAGTACTATCTGTTGACCAAAGACTATGTGTCTGTCGGTGAGTTCGAGGGCAAGCCTATGCTGAAGATTGCTCCCGAAGGTTTAACTGCTATGGCCAACGCCGCCTTCCGCGACGTGTC
>JAFWXS010000081.1 GCA_017517925.1 Bacteroidaceae bacterium
GGTTTTCTTCCAATTCTCGACATTGTGTTGCTACCTCCTTACCATACAAAGGCGAGGACTTCGCCGCCGACGTTTTCCTTGCGCGCCTTCTTATCGGTCATGACGCCCTTGGAAGTGGAGATGATGGCGATGCCCAGACCGCGCAGAACGCGGGGCAGCTCATCGGTACCGGCATACACACGCAGGCCGGGCTTGCTGACGCGGCGCAGGCCGGAAATGACCTTCTCCTTACCAGCATTGTACTTAAGAGTGATGCGGATGACACCCTGGGTGCCGTCGTCGATGATCTGGAAGCTCTTGATGAAGCCTTCATCCAACAGAATCTGGGCAATGCTCTTCTTCATGTTGGAAGCGGGGACATCGACGGTTTCATGCTTTGCGTTGTTCGCGTTGCGGATGCGGGTCAGCATATCCGCAATGGGATCTGTGATGTGCATTGGAATAATCCTCCTCATTTGAAGTTACAGCTTTCGCTGTTTAGGTGGCGAGGTATCACTGCAAATTTGGGCATTTCACGGGGAAACCATGCTTAATTTCCAATGACCTTTCGTCATCCTGATCTATCACCAAAGGTTCTCACCTTTCAGTGCATGCTAAACGCGGCCTTTCGCCGCAATTCGGCAGTATTTACCGAACTACGCAGAGACGCCGCTGTACAACTATATATTATACAGCAAACGCTCTGCGTAGTCAATAGTTTTTTTAGATTTTTTTCTTACCAGGAAGCCTTGCGCACGCCGGGGATCTCGCCCTTGTAAGCCAACTCGCGGAAGCAGATACGGCAGACACCGTAGTCACGCAGATAAGCGTGAGGACGGCCGCAGATCTTGCAGCGGTTGTACTTACGGGTGGAGAACTTGGGCTCAGCCTGCTGCTTCAGAATCATAGACTTCTTTGCCATTTTTCAATCCTCCCAATCAACGATCGAAGGGTGCGCCAACCAGCTCCAGCAGAGCCTTGGCCTCTTCGTCGGTCTCAGCGGTGGTGCAGATGATGATATCCATACCGCGGATCTTGTCGATCTTGTCGTACTCGATCTCGGGGAAGATCAGCTGCTCCTTGATACCCATGGCATAGTTGCCGCGACCATCGAAGGAGTTGGGGTTGATGCCGTGGAAGTCACGAACACGGGGCAGAGCCACGTTGAACAGACGATCCAGGAACTCCCACATCTTGTCACCGCGCAGGGTGACCTTAGCACCAACGGGCATACCCTCACGAACCTTGAAGTTTGCAACGGACTTCTTAGCCAGAGTGGTAATGGCCTTCTGACCGGTGATAGCAGTCAGGTCACGAACAACAGCCTCGAGAATCTTAGCATTGTCGCGAGCCTCGCCGCAACCGACGTTGATGACTACCTTATCGAGCTTGGGGATCTGCATGACGCTCTTGTACTCGAACTTCTTCATCAGAGCAGGAGCGACTTCTTCGGTGTACTTTGTCTTGAGGTTAGGCATAACTTCTTCCTACTCCTTTCTTAAAGCTCGGCACCGCAGTGCTTGCACACGCGAACCTTCTTGCCGTCAGCAATCTTGTGAGCAACACGAGTACCCTTACTGCATTTGGGACAGACAACCTGCACCTTGCTTGCATACAGAGCAGCCTCGCGCTTCACGATGCCGCCCTCTTCACCCTGGCGGCGGGGCTTGGTGTGGCAGGTAACGATGTTGACGCCCTCGACCACGACCTTGGCCTCGCTGGGAACGGTGCTGAGCACCTTGCCCTGCTTACCCTTGTCCTTACCGGACAGAACGACGACGGTGTCGCCCTTCTTAACATTCATAGCCATTTGTTCTGCTCCTCCTTACACGACTTCGGGAGCCAGGGACAGGATCTTCATGTAATCCTTGTCGCGCAGCTCGCGGGCGACAGGCCCAAAGATACGGGTACCCTTGGGGTTGTGGTCGTCCTTGATCAGAACAGCAGCGTTGTCGTCGAAACGGA
>JAFWXS010000082.1 GCA_017517925.1 Bacteroidaceae bacterium
CAAGAAAAGGCTATAAAGATGCTGAGTGACTTCTATAGCAGGTATTTGTTTGGGCGGGGCGTTGCCCATTTCCAATTGGATGCTACGAAATACTGCACGCCACGCTTCCTAAGCAAACTGGGCGAGGACTACGAGAAACAGCTACAAGAGGACTACATCATCTCACAAGAGGAAATTGGCCTTGAATGGTGGAGTTTCTATAACTTTATCAATGGCTATCAGGACGGGCCGCATGATATTAATGAAGTAATGAAAGTCGTACACGAGCACGACAACACTTACCGTATATATTTCATCGAGAATGGCTACGAGAACCACCGCTTGATAGACCTTGTGGAGCGCGACGATTCGTTGTTTATCGATGATGTATACAGACTAAAGTTTGAACTGATTGATAATGTATACAGACCTGTACGATACTATGAATAGAATACTACCTTAAGGTACTCCCCACTCATTGTAAAAAGAAAAAGTAAACTTGACTTTTTATTCGCTTATTATTATCTTTGCATCCAAAGAATATAAATATGCTTCTGCCTTGCCTACATCCCGAACTCGTAGAGGCTGGCTGCGACGAGGCGGGTCGTGGCTGCTTGGCGGGTGATGTGTATGCAGCTGCGGTGATACTTCCGCCCGACTACTCGCATCCCTTGCTCAATGATTCGAAGCAGCTCACCGAGAAGCAGCGCTATGCCCTTCGAGAAGATATCGAGCGCGATGCGGTGGCGTGGGCACTCGGCATCGTCACCGCCAAGGAGATTGACGAGATAAACATCCTCAACGCCTCTATCCTGGCTATGCATCGTGCATTGGATGGACTGAAGGTGCGTCCTGAATATGTGGTGGTGGATGGCAATAAGTTCAAGCCCTATGGCGACACGCCCCACGAGACCGTGGTCAAGGGCGATGGCAAACTGATGAATATCGCTGCGGCCTCTATCCTTGCCAAGACCTACCGCGACGACTATATGAATCGCCTGCACGAGGAGTACCCCCACTATGACTGGAACCACAACAAGGGATACCCCACCGCCAAGCACCGCTCGGGCATCAAGGAGCATGGCCTCACGCCCTATCACCGCATGAGCTACAACCTCTTGGGTGACGGACAACTATCGCTCGACTTCGGATAGTCGGGCGTTTTTTGTTAACAGATTCTTTGAAAGTTTTATTTTATTTTTTCAAAAAGAACAAAAATGCGTTGAAGGGTGTTGTGTCTCTCAAAGGAATGTAATACCTTTGTGGTGCATTGGTGGGGTTGGACTCTTTGGAACGTGGCTTTTGTCTGTCTTCCATATATGCAATTGATAATCAAAAACAAACATCTATATCTATGAAAAGAAATTTCCTTGTAATGTTGGCTTCCTGGATTGGCGTGATGGGCGCTCTGGCACAGGAATTCCCCACGGTGAGTACAGCCGAGAACACGGTGTGGTATCTCATCCAGTTTGTTAATGGTGGCAATGCCATCACGGCCGAGACATCGGGCGTCAATGTGACCACCTCGGCGGCTGTAGGCAAGGCCTCTCAGCTGTGGAAGGTGACGGGCAATGATTCCGACGGCTATCAGCTGACCAATAAGAAGGGTTATACGCTCCATGTGGCTTCGGCTGCCAAGAATCAGATGGTGCAGGCATCTGCCTCAGCATCGGGGGTGAGCAAGTTTGTCCTCACTGCGAATGGTAGCAACTATGAGATTCAGCCTAAGGGCAACACCGGTATCTCGATGAATCTCTGGGGTGGCCCCAAGGAAAATCGTGGTGTGGGCCTTTGGGACAAGGGCGACCAGAACAATCCGGTGGAGTTTGTCGACGCTTCGGCATTGGAGACGGAGAGCAAGTTCTCGCTGATTCCCTATCCGCAGGAACTTATCGTAACGAAGGAGGGTCCGCTCTTTGTGGCTGCACTCAGCGCCGTGACCTACGGTAGCGAAGCAATGAAGGAACATGTCGAAGCCTTTGCTGCTCAACTGAATACCTCATCAGGCATCACGCTGGCCGTGAAGGAGGCGGGCGCTGAGGCGTCGGCAGGCGAGATATGGTTTGGCATCGATGAGACACTGCCTCGTGATGGCTACACCCTTGAGGTGAAGGAGAATGGTGTCGTGATCAAGACCTCCAGTTTCGGTGGCGAACTCTATGCCCTGCAGACCTTGATGCAGTTGCTCCCTCGCGAGTTCTTTGCCAATGAACTCTGTGGCACTGGATGCAGCGCGCAGTGGAGCCTCCCCTTGGTTTACATCAAGGACCATCCCCAGTTTGAGCACCGTGGCTTCATGATGGACGTGGCACGCCACTTCTTCGACAAGGACGAGGTGAAGAAGGTGCTCGACATCATGGCATTCTATAAGCTCAACCGCCTCCACTGGCACCTCACCGACGACCAGGGCTGGCGCATCGAGATTCCCGAGTATCCCAAGCTCACCGAGGTGGGCGCTGTGCGTGCCGGCTCGTTCAGCAACAATGGTGACGGGCAGAAATTCTTCGACGATACTGAGTATGGCCGTGGCATGTATTTCACGCTTGACGACCTGCGCGAGATCGTGGCCTACGCTGCTGAGCGCAACATCGACATCCTCCCCGAGATCGACCTCCCCGGTCACATGGTGGCTGCCGTGGCATCGTACCCCGAGTTCAGTTGCGACCCCACGAAGAAGTATGAGGTGCGCATCGAAAGCGGTATCTCACACGACGTGCTCAACGTGGGCAAGGACGAGGTCATCGACTTCCTCGAGTGTGTGCTGGGTCACGTAGCCGAGGTGTTCCCCTTCCCCTATATCCATCTCGGTGGCGACGAGTGCCCCACAGAGCAGTGGGCTACCAATGAGGACTGCCTGCGCCGCGTGCGTGAGGAGGGCCTGGCCGGTGTACACGAGTTGCAGTCATGGCTCGTAGAGAAACTCGGCACCTACCTCAAAACCGAATATGGCAAGGACATCGTCGTATGGGACGAGGTACTCGCCAACTGGAATACCAAGAACACCACCACTCCCGTCATCATGGCATGGAATCAGAGTGGTGCGCTCTCTAAGCGTGCTGCTGATTTAGGTTTCAGAAGCATCCTCTGCCCCTACTCACACGTGTATATCGACTTCCCCCAGGTGCCCGAGAACCAGATGCTCATTGACGAGCCCTACTATGGTGGTTGGGGAACGAACACCCTCGAGCGTGTCTATTCGCTCAACCCCGTGGCCTACCTCGAAGGACAGGAGGAGTTCTGCTGGGGCGCACAGGCCAACCTCTGGGCCGAGACGCTCAACGACAACGATGAACTTGAGTATCAATTGTTGCCTCGTATCCTTGCATTGGCCGAGGTGGCTTGGCTACCCAATAGCCAGAAGAATTGGGTGAGCTTCTACCGCCGCTTGCAGACACACGACGAGATTCTCGACCAACTGGGCTACACCTATGCCAAGCACTATATTGAGCCAAAGGAATACACCCCAGTTGAGCAGGCCATGATGGAAGCTGGGGAGTTGCTGGCCAAGAGCGTGCGTGGTGGTGTAGGCTACCCCACGGCAGAGACATACGATGCCTTGCAGGCTGCACTCAATGCCACTACAGGCAACGATGTGACAGCCCTCAATGCTGCCATTGCCGCCTTTAAGGAGGCTCCCATCGTGCAGCCCCAGGCGGGCAAGACCTATCGCATTGTATCGGCATCGACCTACTACAAACGCCAGTACGAAGGCTCGTCCATGTACCAGAAAGGCGAGGGTGTGCGTTTCCACTATACACCGCAGACCGAGCCGGAAGAACTTTGGCAGTTTACCCCCACCGAGGAAGGCTACCTGCTCTCCAACCTCTACAGCGGTCAGCAGCTGACGATAGGCGACTACAATACGGCTGTCAAGATGACTGGAAAGGGTACTCCCATCCGTATGGACAAGGCCACCATTGCCACCAAGAACTACAGCTACATCCCCGGCGTGGTGACGCTCTCTGCCGTAGAGGGCTACAGTGCCCAGATGACGGGCGCAGTGAAGCGTCTCAGTGCCGAACTCTCAGGTAACGTGTATGCCAAGGACGAGGCTGCCCTTTGTTATAACGGCACATGGCGCATCGAGGAGGTTACAGACTATACCGTTTGGCTGCAAGGTTTGGTTGACAAGTGCGAACGCATCATCCTCACCGCTAAGCCCGGTGAAGCTGCCCAGCCTACTACCGAGGCACTCGACTTCCTGAAGAGCGAGATCATCACCCCTGCCAAGGAAACACTCGCCATGGGTGATGTCGGCGAAGAACAATACAAAGCCTACATGGCACTCTATCTGCAGTTTCAGCAGATGGAGCGCACAGGCATTGCGCAGAGTCTCAGCGAAGAGTATTATTACTACCTGCGCAATGTCTGGTTCGGCAAGTATGCCGCTTACAACAGCAGCAGTCAGCTGGTAGCGCCTATGGACAAGACCGACGACGACCACTTTCTCTGGAGTATCGTGAAGCGTCCCGGTGGAGTCATATACCTCATCAACAAGGCTACCGGCACTGCGGCCTACCCTACAGCACACAGTGGCGAGACGGCCATCAAACTTGGCGAGGAATATGCCTGGACGCTTGAAGAACGCACCCTCGACGGTAAGACAGGCATCTGCATTGTCAATCAGGAAGGTGCAGCCAGTTGGTATACCAATCCCGATGCATGGAACTACATTTTGATGAAGAATTTCTGGGGTGCTTGTACATGGGAGTTCCAACAGAGCAACATCAAGACATCGGCCCACATCGCAGCTATAAATAAGGATGCCGATGCCGAAACACTCTACGACCTACAAGGACGTAGAGTGACGCATGCCATAGAGCATGGTGTATACGTCAGTAACAACAAAAAAATAATCAAATAAGCACTATGAAGAAAACACTCCTTTCTGCGCTGCTTACACTCTTCACAGTGGGTGCCATGGCGCAACAGACTGAGATTTTCCCCACCCCCCAGGAAGTAGTCTGGGGAGCGGACAAGGCGTTTGATAACACGGTAGCCTACACGCTCGTTGGAGCGGCCGAGGCCGATGCAGATGCCGTAGCACTGCTCGACAAGCACTTCACCACCGAAGGCGGTACGGTGACACTTACCATCGGTGAACGCGGAGATGCTGCCATAGCGGCTTACGAAAGCCTCATCCCCACACAGACCGAAGGTTACTACCTGAGCGTATCAGCCGATGGCGTAGTCATTGCCGGCAATGATGCTTCGGGAACCTACTATGGCGTGCAGACCTACCTGCAGGTAGCCACATCATCCGAAGTACAGGCTGTAACCATTACCGACTGGCCTGATGTGGGCGATCGTGGGCTCGTGGAGGGATACTATGGTAATCCCTACAGCGATGCCGACCGCAAGAGCCTCTTGGAGTTCTTTGGCCGCACTAAGATGAACGTCTATATCTATGGCCCCAAGGATGACCCCTACCACCGCAACCGTTGGCGCGAGGATTATCCTGCCGCCGAGGCCGAGCGCCTCAGCGAGTTGGCTGCCGTGGCTTCCCAGCATAAGGTAAGGTTCGTGTGGGCCATGCATCCGGGTGGCGACATCCAGTGGACCGATGCTGACCGCAAGGCCTCTGTCGACAAATTGGAGAAAATGTACGCCCTCGGCATACGTGCATTCTCCATCTTCTTCGATGACATCAACGGTGCTGAGCAAAGCAAGGGCGACAAGCAGGCCGAGTATCTCAACTACCTCAACGAGCATTTCGTAAAGAAACACGATGATGTCCCTCCCATCATCATGTGCCCCACACAGTACAACAAAGCTTATACCGGTGGCAGTGACACCTACCTCAACGCCTTGGGCAATAGCCTCGACAAGGAGACACACATCATGTGGACCGGCAACAGCGTGGTAGACATGATAGGCAAGGGCGATATGGAGTGGATCAATGCCCGCATCAAGCGTAACGCTTACATCTGGCTCAACTACCCCGTGAACGACTACTGCCGCGACCACATCCTCATGGGTCCCACCTGGGGCAACGACCTCGACATCGCTTCTATGCTCGGCGGCTTCGTATCCAATCCCATGGAGTATGCCGAAGCTTCCAAGGTGTCGCTATACAGTATCGGCGACTACTGCTGGAACATGGAAGCCTACGATGCAGATGCCTCTTGGGAAAGTGCCCTTAAGTATCTCATGCCCGAACATACGGCAGAGTTTCGTCTTTTCTGCGAGAACAACGTGGACCTCGGCAACAACGTGCACGGCTTGCGCCGCACGGATGAATCATCCTCTTTTGTTGAGGTGAAGAAGGTGTATGACCAACTCATGGGTGAGGACAAGACCACAGAGGCCGTAGAGGCTATGCGCTCCCATTTTTCCCTCATGGCCAATGCCGCTACCACGCTCAAGGAGAGCAAACACAATCCAGCACTGACCACGGAGATTACTCCTTGGTGCGATGTGATGAACTATATGGCCCTCAAAGGCTTGGAACTTGGTACGATGTATGATGCCCTTGTGGCAAATCAGCCCGAGACTTTCATCGAGAGTTATTTGCGCTACGTGGACTACGATGAGAAGCAGGAGGCTGTGCGCTCTCGCGACTTCGAAGGGTCTATCCGTGTGGCACGCCCCGCTGTGGCCAGCTACCACATTGCCCCTTTCCTGAAGAACACGTTGGCTACGCTCGTTAGTGAATATAAGGCCAACTATGACTACCGCACCGATGTGTTTCCGGCGCAGGAACTTGACAATGGAACCTACTTCATCATGCATGGTGGACAATACCTCACCAACCAAAGTGAGGGAGTGGACGGTACGGCTCCCTGCTTCGTTGACAAGCGCGATGACGTGAAACCCCAGCGCCAGGAGTGGCATATCTTCATTGACCCCGCGACAGGCCGCTACAAGATTGTCAATGCCCAGGATGACCGCTACCTCAACGAGAAGGGCGAGTTTACGGTAAGCAATTCTACCAATCCCTACGAACCGGCATGGCACACCTATTATATTTTGCGTTTAGCCAACGGCAAATATTGCATACAGAATGCCGGTAGCGCTGGCAATAATTTCTGGACAGTAGGTAGTTCGCGTGTGATGAAAGGGCAAAGTACCACCATAGAGCCTGACAATTTCGTCTTCGACCTCGTACCCGTCAGCGGTGAGGCTCCCGAGGCTCCCATTCCCTCCGTGCGTGATGTCTATTATATCATGGACGGTAACCGCTATCTCACCAACACCAATCCCGGTGGCAGTGGTGGCACCCCCACCTTCCAGACCGTAGAGACTCCGGGCGATGCACAGGAGTGGCGCTTCACCATTGACCCTTCGGGCAAGAACCACTATAAACTCACCAGCGATGCCGACGGCCGCTACGTCAACGAGTATGGTGTATTCGGCACCAATGCCTATTATGCCGACTGGAACACCTACCTCATCCTCACCATGGATGGCATGTGCTCCATACAGGTCACCCAAGCTGCACAAAACGCCTTCAAGGGCGAACGCTGGTGGAATGTTAAGGGCAACCGCCTTGAGGTTGATGAGAGCCTTACCCGTTCGTCGAGCTACGTCATCCGCATCGTGCCCAAAGGCGAAGTCACTGGCCCCGACCCCGATCCGGGTATACTGAAAGTGTATACCGAGAACGGCAGCATCGACGGCACGGGAAACACGGCCCTGCCTACCCATGTGACCCCTCTGCAATCCTTTGAGGTAGTGCTTCGTGGTGCACCGGGCTATACGGCCAAGGGTGTCACCGTACGCTACGGACGCAACCTCGACGGTGAACAATTAGACGCTGAGGGTAACATTCAGTGGCAGGAGAACTTTGTGGCTGCCGAGAACGGCAAGGCAGTGATCGATGCCTCCATGACCGAGGGCGATGTCAGCCTCTATGCCACTTTCGAACGCGATGCCGATACCGAGTGGACGCTCGTATTCAGCGATGAGTTCAATGCCACCGACGGTTCGCAGCCCACCGCCGATAAGTGGATGCGTTGTCAGCGTCAGGGAGCCACCTGGAACCGTTGGCTCAGCGATAGCCCCGAGGTTATCTACCTCGAAGACGGTGATCTCGTAGCTCGCGCCATTCCCAACCCCAACAAGGCTAACGACCCCGTGGACATGATTACGGGCGGCATCAAGAGCATGGGTAAGTTTGGCTTCACCTACGGCTACGTGGAGGCACGCCTTCTCACCAATCCCTGGAGGGGCAACTTCCCCGCCTTCTGGATGATGCCCGAGGATCAAAGTGCCGGCTGGCCCGACTGTGGTGAGATCGATATCTGGGAAGCCATCGACACCGACGGCAAGTCGTACCACACTATCCACAGCAACTGGACCTACGACCTCGGCAACAAGAACAATCCGAAGTCGAGCTTCAACACCGGCATCCCCTACGACCGCTACCACACCTACGCCCTTGCGTGGGACGAAACCACCCTCATCTGGTATGTTGACGGCAAGGAGGTGGGCCGCTACGCGAAGTCGGCCAATCAGGATCAGCTTAACCAAGGCCAATGGCCTTTCGACAAGCACTTCCACCTCATCCTCAACCAGAGCGTGGGCAACGGTTCATGGGCAGCCAATGCCGATGTCAACCACACCTACGAGACCCGCTTCGACTGGGTGCGCGTATACCAAAAAGAGGGTATGCTCAACACAAATGGTGTGGTCAATGCCATCTCTGTAGTGGAGCAGGATGCTCCCGAGGATGCAGCCATCTACACCTTGCAGGGCGTACGTCTCAATGCTCCTGTAGAGAACCTACCCAAGGGAATCTACATTGTGGGTGGTAAAAAGGTGGTGATTAAGTAAGGAAATAACACAATATTCTATACTATGAAACGACATTTGCATGTGGCTCTTGCCACCCTAATGGCGATGCTCGTGGCTACGGCATCGGCCCAGTTGCCCACCGATGGAGGCACCTACCGCCTGCAATATGCCACCGACGGCAAGGTGATGACCAACGGCGACATCGCCACGCACAACGCACCGCTCTACCTCGCCGATGCTGACGACAGCTCGACCGGACAGCAGTGGACCTTCTATCAGTTGGACGCCACGGCCGGCACCTACCTTATCTACAACCATGCTTGCGGGCAGACGGCCGACATGGCCCTCTCCTCGTCAGACCCGGGCAAGCTGCTGCAGTGGGAACCCACATGCAGCGACAACCAGCAGTTTCTCGTGCAGGCTGTAGCCGGCGAGCCCGAGCTGGTGCGGCTGCTCTGCGCCTCAGACCCCACACTCGTGATGACGGCACAGGGTGACGGTGCGCTCAGGATGATGGTCGGCGGCGAAGCCTCGGCTACGCATTTCCGCCTCGTGGACACCGGCGTGAAGCATACGGCCAACCTCCCGCTGCTCGGCCGCTACTATACCATTGCCCACCACGGCAGCGGCTATGTGTTGGGCAATCGCGACGTGAAGGAGGACAACGCGTTCATCTATGCCGACCCCAAGGAGGAGACCTCTACCGAGAGCCGCACATGGCAGCTGCGCCACGGTGCGGAGGATGTCAGTTGGTACCAGCTCTACAATCCCTATGCCGGCAAGGCGATGGACATGGCGCTGACCTCGACGGCACAGAAGCCCTTGCTATGGGGCCCCTCGTATACCAATAAGAACCAACAGGCCATGCTCACCCTCGTGGATCCTGCGAACGGACTCTACCAGATCTCCTGCAGGCACGAGAAGACGGGCGCTACCTACTACCTCACGGTAGAGGACCGCCAGGTAGTGATGGCCACCGAAGCCACTGAGGCAAACTCCTACTTCGTCCTTACCGAGGTGGTACCAGGCGAGCTGCCTGTGCCCGACTACTGGGAGGACGAGACCGTCTTCGAGGAGAACAAGGATCCCGGGCACGCCACCTACATGCCCTACCCGAATACGGAGGCCTTGCGTGCCGACGAACGCTATGCCACACCGTGGCTCGACCCAGTAGGGGCACGATTTCTCAGCCTCAACGGCACCTGGAAGCTCAACTACGTGGACGACCCCTCAAAGCGTCCGGGCGAAGCGGCGTTCTGGGCCGACGATGCCGACGTGTCTGCCTGGGACGACATCGACGTCCCCTCGTGCCTTGAGATGAAGGGCTATGGCGAGCCCTACTACGTGAACGTGGAGTATCCCTTCAATGACAATCCGCCCTATATCAATATGAAGAACGGCCTGCCCGAGCCGGTGGCCTCGTACCGCCGCACCTTCACCCTGCCCGAGGGGTGGGAGACAATGCGCACCTTCCTCCATTTCGATGGTATCTACAGTGCCGCCTATGTATGGGTCAACGGTCAATATGTAGGTTACACACAGGGTGCCAACAACGACGCCGAGTTTGACCTCACCAAAGTTGTGCACACCGGAGAGAACAACGTTTCGGTGCAGGTATTCCGTTGGAGCGACGGATCGTACCTCGAAGGACAGGATATGTGGCACATGAGTGGCATACACCGCGATGTATATCTCTACGCCACTCCTAAAGTACACGTCGTAGACCACTACATCACCTCTACGCTCGATGCAGCACAGGGTTATACTGCGGGGGCGATGAACGTACAGCTCACGCTCGATAACCGCGATGCTATGGAGGAGACCAAGCAGGTCACCGTACGCCTCATCGGTCCCGACGGCGAGCTCATCAAGGAACAGACCGAGGACATCACTCTCACTGCCGAGGAGAAAACGAAGACTTTCGACATACTCTTCGGCGCACTCAAGGACCTGCAGTTGTGGTCGGCCGAGGTCCCCACACTCTACACCGTGGAAGTGGCACAGATGGATGCCCATGGCAAGGAGGAGCATGTATTTGCCACCAAGTATGGCTTCCGTCATATCGAAATCAAGAACAGCCTCGTGTATATCAATGGTGAACGCATCCTCTTCAAAGGGGCCAACCTGCAAGACACCCACCCCGTTACAGGTCGCACTGTGGATGTGGAGACCATGCTTAAGGATATCATCCTCTTCAAGCAGTCCAACATGAATACCTTGCGCACCAGCCACTATCCTCGCCAAGCCAAGATGAATGCCATGATGGACTACTACGGCCTCTACTGTATGGACGAGGCCGACCTCGAGTGCCACAAGAACTGGGAAGACCACAAGTGGGACGGCAGGGGTATCACCGACATGGCTTCATGGCGCCCACAGTACGTGGACCGCACCACACGCATGGTGCTGCGCGACCGTAACTTCCCCTCGGTCATCTTCTGGAGCCTCGGCAACGAGAGCAACGGCGGCAGTAACTTCAACTATGCCTACGATGCCGTGCGCAACCTTGACGGCCGCATCATCCACTACGAGGGTGCCACACGCGCCGGTACCGCCCCCACAGACCTCTTCTCGGTGATGTACCCCAATATAACAGAGTGCCAGAACGATGCCAATAACAACAATCGCCAGCAGCCCTACTTCATGTGCGAGTATGCCCATGCCATGGGTAATGCCGTGGGTAACCTCAAGGAGTACTGGGACATCATCGAAAACAGTAAATATGGTATCGGTGGCTGTATTTGGGACTGGTGCGACCAGTCAATCTACGATGCCGCGGATATCAAGAACGGTACCACCATCGTAACCGAGGTAAATGGTACCGATGCAGCGCATCCTGCAGGGTTGCACAAATATCGTACCGGTTACGACTACCCGGGGCCTCATCAAGGCAACTTCGTCAACAACGGTCTGCTGTCTGCCGACCGTGCATGGAGCCCCGAGCTCACCGAAGTGAAGAAGGTGTACCAGTACATCAAGTTCGTATCATTTGACAAGGAGAGCAAGACCCTCACCTTGAAGAACGATTACGACTTCATCACCCTCGATGCATTTGAAATCTTCTATACAGTACTGCTCGATGGTACTGCAAAGCAGATTGGCTACGTCACCCTCCCTGCCACCGCACCGGGTGAGACTGTTTCGGTAGTTATCCCTTACAGCCCCATCGAGGAGCAGGGCGAACTGTGCCTCAATCTCGATGTACGCCTGCTCGAAGCCACTCCGTGGGCTCCGTCAGACTATCCTGTGGCATCAGAGCAGTACATCATCGCCGAGCGTCCCACGATGTTCGCTGAGATAAGCCTTGACGGTAGCAGCCTGACCCTCACACGTGAAGGCACAGACTACGTCATCATGAATGGTAAGGGCACAGGCGTGCGCTTCGCCGAAACGGGCGACCTGCTCTCATGGAAGTACCAGGGTTCCGAATACCTCGTGCGCGGACCCGAATACAGCAACTATCGCTGGGTAGAGAACGACGGCCCTACCGAAACCTACAACAATTATGGTGCCGGCAATGGCATCACCGGTAAAGGACTCTCTACCGCTACTCTCTCTGCCGATGGTCATACCGCTACCGTAGTTACTACGGGTACAGGACGCAACTGCGACTACACCTTCACCTACACCATCCACAGCAATGGCGTGGTGCAGCTCGATGCCGAGTACAAGGCCAATATCAAGAATATGCGCCGTATCGGTCTCGACATGCAATTTGTAGGCGATTACGACCAGGTAGAGTACTATGCTCGTGGCCCGTGGGAGAATTATATCGACCGCCTCAGCGGTTCGCACATCGGGCGCTACCATACTACTGTAAGCGATATGTTTGAGCCCTATCCCAAACCTCAGAGTATGGGTAATCGCGAAGCATTGCGCGACCTCACCCTCTATACTGCTGTAGGTGACAAGCGTGAGGGTATACGTGTCGAGACGCTCGGTCAGGTAGCTTTCTCGGTACTCCCCTACGATGATGTAGCCCTCAAGGATGCTAAGCATACTTGGGAACTCGTGCGCACGGGTGCCACCTATGCCCATTTCGACTATATGCAGCTCGGCCTCGGCAACGGAAGCTGTGGTCAGGGTACAGGCACCATCCCTGCTTATCAGCTCCCGGCATCAGGCACCTACGGATATTCACTGCGCTTCGTTCCACTTGCCGTATACGATGAGGCAACCGGTATCGACACTCCCACGCAGTCGCACTATGCCATGCGCTACGATGCCGCCCGGGCAGCCATCGTCTGCAACGGTACCTTCGCCGAGGGCACTACAGCCACTCTCTACAACATGGGCGGCCTCTCACTCGGCACCGCTGCGGCAGCAGGTGACTGTATCGTGCTCCCCGCACGCAACCTGCCCCACGGCTCGTACCTTGTAATTATTCGCAATGAAGAAGATGAGTATGCCTACAAGATAGCGTTCTAAAGCGTAGTCTTTGAAAGATAAAGATGCAGTCCTCTAACGTGAAAGTTTGAGGGCTGCATCGTGTGTTTATTAGGGGACCTTATCGCCGGGTAGTCACAATCATGAATGTGACGGCTGCCATAGCGATGAAGATACCGATGAGGATATTGGGTGTGAGTGCCTCGCCAAAGGCAAGTGTGCCTACAAGGATGGCGGTAATGGGTTCAAACACACCAAGTACCGAAGCTTTGGTCGCACCGATATTACGCGTAGCAATGGCCAGAGAGGCCGTAGATACAACGGTAGGGAGCAGGGCGAGACACACGAGATAAAACCAGTCGATACCTCCCTCAATGCCGGCAGTGAGGGGAGTACCTGCGGTGAGCGTCTTGATGAAGAAGACAACGGCACCTACCGAAAGAGCGTAGAATGTCAATAATGAGTTGGATATGCTCTTGATGGTCTGGCTACGGTTGATAATCACGATGAAGAGCGCGTATACGAAAGCCGAAGATAGCGAGAGGAATACGCCTTTAGGGTCGATTGTTTGTGATGCACCGTTCTGCGTCATGATGATAACCCCGGCAAAGGTGGCTATGATGGAGAGCCACACCGGCCATGAGGGTACTACACGAAGGAACACCATGATGAGTGCTACCAGTACGGGGTAGAGGAAGACAAGCGTAGTGGCTAATCCCGATGCGATGTATCGGTAGGCTTCGAAGAGAAACAGGCTGCTTCCCGTATACAGCAAACCAAGTACCAGAAGGATGCCTGCCTGCTTCAATGATATTTTGAAGCTCTGCCTACTGAGCAACAGGAAGAGCCCCAAGAAGAGTATGGCGAATGCGTAGCGGAAGAAGAGAATGGTATTAACCGAGGCTCCATCGCGCATCAAGGGCACTCCGAACAAGGGGTTCAGACCATAGGTAATGCCGGTAATGATACCCGCAGGATAGCCGATAATGGCATTTTTGCTGAGTTGCTTCATTTGTGATAGTATGTGATTTGTTATTGGGGCACAAAATTACAAAAAAGCTATGACAGCATGTCGTGTCATGGACCAATTTTCATTTTTTAGTGAGAAAAGCGCTGTAGATTCTTTTGCGGCACTTTTCTTTTGCTTTACCGAAATTTTACATTACATTTGCACGGTTTAAGTAAAAGCTTATTCACAAAAGGATTTTAACAATTTTATAAATCATAATTCACGAAAGACTATGGCAAATAGTAAAGAGAAACTTTTCAGTGAGTTTGCACCTACCACCACCGAAGCGTGGAAGGAGAAGGCTGTGGCCGACCTCAAGGGTGCCGACTACGAGAAGAAGCTGGTGTGGAAGACCAATGAGGGATTCGCCATACAGCCCTTCTACCGCCGTGAGGACATCGCCTCGCTGGCTACAACCAACGCGCTGCCGGGTGAGTACCCCTTCGTGCGCGGTAACAAGAAAGATAACAACGAGTGGTGCGTGCGTCAGGACATCGAGGTGACCGACTATGCTGAGGCCAACGCCAAGGCTGTCAACGCTGTGGAGCGTGGTGCTACCGCACTGGGCTTCAAGATTAAGGGCAAGATGCTCTCTGCCGAAGGTATAGAGACTCTGCTCAAGGGCATCCGTGCGTGCTGCGTGGAGCTCAACTTCAGCACTTGCCAGGGCAAGTGCCTCCAGTTGGCCGATATCCTCATCAACTACTTCACCGCCAAGAGCTACGACCTCGAAGTGCTGCGCGGCTCTATCAACTATGACCCCATCAACAAGCTCATCAGCAAGGGTAAGGAGATTGGCGACTATGCCGAGACCATGAAGACCCTCGTGGAGAAGATGGCCGCACTGCCCAAGTACAAGTGCGTGGCTGTGAACGCCCTCTCGATGAACAACGCCGGTTCATACATCAGCCAGGAACTGGGTTATGCCCTCGCTTGGGGTAACGAATACCTCAACACCTTGGTCGAGGCTGGCGTACCTGTAGACGTAGCTGCAAAGAAGATGAAGTTCAACTTCGGTATCTCAAGCAACTACTTCATGGAGATTGCCAAGTTCCGCGCTGCACGCATGCTGTGGGCTACCATCGTGAAGCAGTATGAGCCCAAGTGCGACTGCGCATGCAAGATGACCGCACATGCCGAGACATCGACCTTCAACATGACGCTCTTCGACGCACACGTAAACCTACTGCGCACCCAGACCGAGGCCATGAGTGCCGCTATCGCGGGTGTCGACAGTATCACCGTGTGTCCCTTCGACAAGACCTACGAGACTCCCGACGAGTTTGCTGAGCGCATCGCACGCAACCAGCAGCTCCTGCTCAAGGAGGAGTGCCATCTCGACAAAACCGTAGACCCCGCCGCAGGTTCATACTACATCGAGACCCTCACCGCCTCTATCGCCCAGCAGGCATGGAAGCTCTTCCTCGAGGTAGAGCAGGCTGGCGGCTTCTTCGCCGAGGCTAAGGCTGGCAACATCCAGAAGGCGGTGAACAAGAGCGGTGACGCCCGCCGCGAAGCCGTATCAAAGCGTCGCGAGATTCTGCTCGGCACCAACCAATACCCCAACTTCACCGAGACAGCCGGCACCAAGCGCCCCATGGGCAAGACCTGCTGCTGCGGTGGCAATGGCGAGTGTGAAGCACAGTACGAGAAGCTCGACCAGAGCCGTCAGGCATCAGCTTTCGAGGCCTTGCGTCTCGAGACAGAGGAGAGCGGTCGCCGTCCCAAGGCATTCATGCTCACCATCGGAAACTTGGCTATGCGTCAGGCCCGTGCACAGTTCTCATGCAACTTCCTCGCTTGCGCAGGCTATGAGGTGATCGACAACCTCGGCTTCGCTACCGTAGAGGAGGGTGTCGAGGCTGCTATGGCTGCCAAGGCCGACATCGTGGTACTCTGCTCAAGCGACGACGAGTATGCCGAGTATGCCGTGCCCGCCTTCAAGGCTGTGAATGGCCGCGCCATGTTCATCGTAGCCGGCGCTCCCGCCTGCATGGACGACTTGAAAGCTGCAGGCATTGAGAACTTCATCCATGTGCGTTGCAATGTGTTGGAAACTTTGAAAGAGTATAACGCTAAACTGCTGAAGTAACCATGAGAAAGACATTCAATAACATAGATATTTTTGCTGGTATTCAAACTCAGAATGGTGCTGAATGGCAGCAAGCAAATGGCATCACAGCCAATTGGAAGACTCCCGAGCTGATTGATGTGAAACCCGTATATACCAAGGAAGACCTCGAAGGCATGGAGCATCTCGACTACGCAGCCGGCTTGCCCCCCTACCTCCGTGGCCCCTACTCGGTGATGTATGTGCTCCGTCCCTGGACCATCCGTCAGTATGCCGGATTCTCTACCGCTGAGGAGAGTAACGCATTCTATCGCCGCAACCTTGCCAGCGGTCAGAAGGGCCTCTCTGTGGCCTTCGACCTCCCCACACACCGCGGCTACGACCCCGACCACGAGCGCGTAGTAGGCGACGTGGGTAAGGCAGG
>JAFWXS010000083.1 GCA_017517925.1 Bacteroidaceae bacterium
CCGTCTTCTCATTGAGTGAGTTCCAAGCGATGTTGATGTGTGCCACATTGTTCAAGTACCAGCCGATACCAGTGGTAATAGCACTGATGGTGCTACCCTCGATGCGAATCTTGCCATCCTGAGCACCAAGTACGAAAGTCTCCTGCTTAGAGTTCAGCCAAGGTGTGTGTACAAACATGAACTTATCGGCTGTGCCCTCACCACCGATACGGTTCACGAGGTCCTTCACGGCCTGAAGGTCTGCGACCTCTGCCTGAGTATAGTTCAATGTCAAGGTGTTATCAGCCTTATCTGCTACAACTTTCCATGAATAGCCAGGAACCTCGGTAGCAGAGAACTTAAGAAGGTCAAGTTCGTTTCCGTAGAAAATCTGGCCAGCCTCGACAGCTTCACCATCATAGGTTATAGTGATGTCCTCACCTTCTGGAGTAGTACCCACATGGAAGGTGTACATAATGTCAAACACCTGAATAGCTGCGCTCTTGATATTGATGCCTGTGGGCAAGCCATAAGAGAACACATCAATCTCGGGCAGTGAGCCACTCAACACATTGGTAGCCTCATTGCCTTGTTCATTAACAGTGGTGAATGTTATCTTGCTGCTACCGTCGTACTCAACTACCAAAGAGAAATCACCCTGATAGGTTACATTATCTATAAAGTGGTCGCCTCCGCCAAACACGGCATCGAGTTTACCATCACCATTGGTAGCACTCTGCAGATACAACTGGAAGCCCTTATAGCCATTCTTCTCGGGGAAAGCGTCACTACCTACGGCCAAGATACTTGATCCCCATTGGTTATATGAAGCTCCATCGCTCTCCACCTCCATGGTAAGTCTCCAACCAGCACCCAAAGGAATCTTTGTCAATCCCTCTTCGTGAATCTCTTTCACCTGAATGGTACCCTCGGTGCCATTACCTGTCACAAAGTTCACATCATCGTAATCGAAGAGTTCGAACTGCAAAGCAGTACCCTTGTCGCAATAGAGCGGATTACCTGCAGCTACCTGACCATCATTAGCATTGACAAATGCGCCTGCAGCCTTTGCGATAGTAACAACTCCATCCTCCAATACGATAGTCCAATCGTGGGGAGTGTCACAAATCATCGGATTCCATCCCTTTCCAGGAACCCCAACATACTTACCGTTAACATTCTTCATCTTCCATGTACCGTCGGTGCCACCTGCCTCGAAGTAGATAGCAGCAAAAGGTCTGGCACTGAGGCTGATGTTGTTAGAACCTGAATTATTGGGATCATCGATACCCAAGGTTCTGATATTGAGATACAACTCTTGGTCTTTCACCTTCAAGGCATAGGCCTTACCAGGAGTGGGATTAAATACCACAGGTACTTCAGGCTCCTCCAATGTCACGGTCACTGTGGTTGCGCCATTGACAGTAGCGAAAGAGTATGTTCCATCGGTCTCCGTCATTGTGCCCTTGTCGGCTACGCATGACACGAGTGTACCACCTTGGGTATCAATGGTGAAAGAATATCCAGTACCAGCAATAGTAGCAGCATTTACTGTTTCGAGCACTTCATCATTGGTATTCTTATATGTAATGGTAATAGGGTATGCGGGGATGAGCTGCCATTTGTTGCAACCAGAGCCTACATTAGTGAAGATACCTGTACCAGCACTCCACTTTGTGTCGTGACCGAGATTTCCAGAACCTGAATTTCTACTTATAGTTACATAACCATTAGCATCTTCTGCAGAGATATTCCATACAGCACTTGTGGTTCCTACATTCCAGCCTCCATTGAGTCCAATGAATCTTCCGGAAGTTCCCATGTCTTCAAAAGTATAGCCTGTGCCAGACACCTCCTTATAGAAGAAGGTAGGAGTATCTTGGAAAGAAGCAGCCGACGATGTACCATCAGTAGGCGCAATGAAGCTGAAGTATGTTTCCGTAGGACTCTTCAGTGCATAGAGGTTAGTGGATTCAGCAACAACTGCAGGCTCAGCCACGAACGCAGAACCGCCATCGGTGGGAGCAGAGGTGCTATTCCAAATCTGGAAGTTTCCACCCAGTTCGTGAACATATTTGTTTTCTGATCCTTCGTAGAGATAGAAACCTCTCAAAGTTCCACTTTCTATACACTTACCAACGGTCCAAGTCTTGTCACCCTCCTTCACTACAACATTTGAGCCATTCACACCAAGAGTTGACTCCTGGCCTGCAGCCTTGTTGTAGATTTGAAACCCATCAACCGGGTCACCCACAAATGCCCACATACCCACGTCAGTTGTAGGACGCTCTGAACTGAATGTGTAGGGCTCAGACTCACCCTTTGTCACCCAGTTGAACTCCTCATTTCCATTACGAACGGGACGGATGCGCATCACATGCCATGCTGCATTCTCGAAATCTGTGGAAGGAGTGAAAGGTAAATCCTCTTCAAGGTTCATCGTAACCGTGGTGGCTTCATTCACAGTAAATGAATATACCCCATCGCTTGCAATCAAATCATCACCACCTGCAGTGCAAGACGACACTGTAGTATAAGTTGAAGGATTGCTAAGGCCATATGTCTCACCTTTAGTTACAGTTTCGACCTTGGTCACGGTCTTTCTTGAGCCAAGCACATAGTTTACGGTCACATAAACCTTATCAAAAGCCGCAAGTGCCTCAGCGGGGTCAAAAGTACCCACCTTGTAGATAAGCCAACGATTACCCGGATCCTCATCATTATAATCGGTATACACACCATAATCATTGTGACCAGTCGAGAGATTGAGTTTGTTGGTGCCATTCAACTTGATAGACCACACGTAGTCCTTATTGCTTGTCTTTTCCAATGTGATAGGCTGTTCGGGAAGGTCTACCAGCTTGGTGTTATTGCCCGACTTCACAACAAACTTCTTTGCACCCACATTGTACAAGTAGAGTTTGTCGTTCTTGCTGATGATCGCAAAGTGTTGGTCTTTGTTGCCTTCGCTATATGCCTGTGATACGGCATTTGTACCCTTTACCACATCATCAGCACCAAAGATAAAGCCACGCTCACCTGATATCTTGTAGTAGCTGTCGTTAGTCAACTGAGTCTGCTCAGTGATATTGTTGGGATCAGCCACGACTTCTTCGAATGACCAGATGGTGTTACCTGCAAGAGGTGAGTTACAATAGATTTTTGTCCCGTCAGTTGCAGATGTTGTAGAATTACCTGCATAGCCATGCATATTTGAATTCCATTCATCCGCTGTCTGATGAAGACTGTATACAGCAGTATGTCCATCTACAATCGCGATAGTAAACGGAGTTGTAGCTTCAGCGCCTGCATGGAAGTTCCAATAGCCTTGGTTTACATAGTATGTTGTACCTTCCTTTACAGTCTTCAGATAATACTTTCCATCAGCAGCTTCGAACATAAACTTCTGACCCTCTGCTACAATTGACTTATCTTTCAACTGAAATGCTCCTTCTGTTAAACCCGAAGTTCCAGTATTTACCAACTGCATATACAAGCCACTATACTCACTCTTGATGCGGTAGGTCTTAGCAGGGTCAAAAGTACAGACTTCAGGACTTTCAACAGCCTCGAATTGCCATTTACCATTATTTCCCTCACCTTTGTTACAATACAATGAAGTACCTGCAGTATTGGCATCGGCTCCAATTTTTCCTGTAAACGAAGAAACGGTCTGATCCAAAGTGTACACATCAGTCTCTCCATTAACAAGAGCTATCGTGTACGGGGTTTTACTATCGCCGCTACCAACTACGGCATCCCACCCGCTGGCATTGACATATTTATCTGCACCACTCTCGCTCTTCAGATAGAACTTGCCGTCGTCACCTGCATTTTCTACACTGAAGAACTGCAGCACGCTGTACTTCTGCTCTTGCAACTGCAGGTTGCTTGAGCCGTTCGCTTGCATATACAAGCCCGTCATCACATTCCTTAAGCGGTAACGCTGCCCAGGAATAGGAGCATCCGCCCACACCGTTCCCTGTACGAGGAACAGCGAAATCAAAAGCATTGTCAACTTTTTTCTCATAAGATGATGATAAATTATTAAGTTTGCTAAATTGTCATTTCAGCCTTATCGCCTGGCGTGTTTTTTCATTTCTCCCATTCCTCAGCAACCACCGCCGCACTTTGTGCGGCAAAGGTACGCATTTTATTCTATATCTTCAACTATTTACAACAAATAACGGCAATAATATAGCAGTTAACTCGAACGAAATTGGGTATACTCAGCAAGATGGGAGAAGAGCTTCAAAAAGATGGGAGAAGGGCTTCAGAACAATCGGAGAAAGGTTCGAGAAAATCGGATAAAGGCAATAATTTTATATAAAATTATCGGACAAAGGCTTTTTCCGAAACGGAGCCCTCTGATTTTATGCTTGGACGCTCATACGCAACAAAAGCGTTAGACACGCCATAACGCGCGCGTATTGGCGTATTTTCATTTTTTTTGGATGGCATTGGCAACCTTGCATGTAAAATTGTCCATCACTGCAAGCTGCCAGTGTACAATATTCCACTTGCCGCTGCCAATGCCACCCCAAAAATAAACTTTTATTACTTTGGGGGGGAAGCGATTAACTCTGTGGTCACATCTACCCCTCCTTCAGCTCGAGCAGCACCACGTTTTCCACGTGATGGGTGTGGGGGAACATGTCGACGGGCTGTACGCGAGTGACACGGTACTTCACATCGAGCAGGCTGAGGTCACGAGCCTGCGTAGCGGGGTTGCAGCTCACATAGACAATGCGCTTGGGCTCGGCAAAGAGGATGGTGTCGATAACGTCATTGTGCATACCGGCACGGGGAGGGTCGGTGATGATGACATCAGGGCGACCATATTGGTTGATGAATTCCTGATTGAGGATATCCTTCATGTCACCAGCGAAGAAAAGCGTATTGTCGATACCATTGATGGCCGAATTGACCTTAGCATCTTCGATGGCTTCGGGCACGTACTCGATACCGATGACCTGACGGGCCTTGCGCGACACGAAGTTGGCGATGGTGCCGGTACCAGTGTAGAGGTCGTAGACCAATTCGTCACCCGTGAGACCGGCAAAGTCGCGCGCCACCTTATAGAGGTTATAGGCCTGGCGGCTGTTAGTCTGATAGAACGACTTGGGACCGACCTTGAACTTCAGTCCCTCCATCTCCTCGATGATGTGGTCTGCACCCTTGAAAGTGTGTACGGGTAGGTCGCCGATGGTGTCGTTGCACTTGTTGTTGATGACATACATAAGTGAGGTAATCTCGGGCCACGTATCGGCCATATATTGCAGCAGTTGCTTCATCTGCACCTCCTCGGCTGGGTCTACAATCTTGAACTGCATCACCACCATCAATTCCTTTATACTTCGTTCTGCCTCGTCTTCAGCGAGGCGTATCATCATATTACGCAGCATGCCCTCCTGTGTACGCAGGTCAAAGAAGGTGAGTCCCTGCTCGTTAGCATAGTCGCGCACACCGTTGCGGATGTGGTTACAGATGTCATCCATGAGGTGACACTCGTCAATGGCGAGCACCTTGTCGAAGGCACCAGGGATATGGAAGCCCACAGCGTTCATCTGATCGTATTTGACATCCTGCACCACCTCTTCCTGCGTGAGCCAGCGTTTGTTGCTGAAGGTGAACTCCAGCTTGTTGCGGTACTCGCGGGTCTGCTCCGACCCGAGGATGGGCGATATCTCGGGGAGTTCAATCTTGCCTATGCGGGTGAGGTTGTCGGTCACCTGCTTCTGCTTGTAGCGCAGCTGCTCCTCATACTTGAGGCACTGCCACTTGCAGCCTCCACACACTCCGAAGTGCTTGCAGAAGGGTTCGCTGCGCAGGGGTGAATACTCGTGGAACTTCACCGCCACGGCCTCGGCATAGCTGTGCTTCTTGCGCTTCACCTGCAGGTCCACCACATCACCGGGCACCACATAGGGTACGAACACCACCATATCATTCACCCGCGCCAAGGCTTTACCCTCGGCAGCCACATCGGTTATCGTAATCTGCTCCAACAAAGGCAGTTCTTTCTTCTTTCGAGCCATTATCTATTTTATTATTCTATCGTTTCAAATAACATCAAGCGAACCTGCTTAAGTTCGTTACCACGGTCATAAAGGGCATTTTCGATATTCATATTGGTCACGCGCTCAAGGAGCACGCTGCTGTTGTTCCAGTGATAAGGGGGATAGTCCGTATTCTTGCGGATGGTGTTGCCACGCCACAGGAGTCCGTCGACCGACTTGGCATAAAGGAGCGGATGGTCGAAGGTCTCGAACTCATTGTCCACGATGCGTATGGCATTCCTCTTTCCTCCATGAAAATACGCCTTCTGCCCAGCCAAGTCGGGTATTTCGGGATAGATGCTGATGACGGCACTGGTAAACTGGTACATGCAGGTGAGCGCATTGACAAAGCGGTTGCGACGGATGGTCACGTCGCGACAAGCACCTGTCTCGTACCAGCCGTTGCAGTCCCCGCAAAGCAGGATAGCCGTGCCCGAGGTATGGTCGAAGAGGTTGTCCTCCACCACCGTACGCTTGGGCGTGCTGAAGAGTGTGCCGCGTGCGCGATTGTTGCGGATGGTGTTGTGGGCAAAGTACACCTCGGGAGTCCAGGTAAGGTTCTCGATACCGTATCCTGCATCGGGACCAATCTCGGCAGGAAGGACATCAGCGAAACGGATGACGAACTCCTTGGCACCGTGCGAGTAGCCCGGCACAGAAGTACCGGAGTTGGCCGAGAGCGCCTTGATCTCTACCACCTCGGTCACGAAGGGCTTGGCCGAACCGCCCACCAGCTCCATGGTCTGCGAACGTACGAACTGCACCTCATCGCCCTCGTACCCCCAGTCGAAGCCCCATGCCTGACCATGCATGTAGCGCCCCTTGAGGGTGTGGTCATCGATGCGCTCCACCACCTTCAGGTAGGTACCGTGCACGTTGATGGCATCGTCCATCATGGCCTCATAAAGCCCGTTGACAGACATAATCTTTCCCTTGCAGCCCGAGAAATGAGTGGCATCGGCCTGTGTGGTGAAGTAGCGTGGGTCGTCATCGCCGCGCAGACATACGCTAAACCCGTCAAGCGTGATATCCTCGCTCATCTGTGCCAGCAGGCCCATACCCTCGGCGTAGTGTACCTTCACGTTCTCGATGCGTGTGTCGGAGGCATGGCTCACAAAGATACCGGGCGAAGGACGCTCATAGGTGCGCATCGCCACGATGGTACCCACCACCAAGCGACTATCTTTCCATGCCGGAGCATGGAAGGTGCGCTCATCAATCTGGCGTACCTGATGTACGGGAGTGCCTATGTCGCCCGTGTTATATAGTATGCGGCGTGTGTCGGGATTGAAGGCTATCCCCCACCCCGAACTGAGCGTCCAGCCCTCGCCTGAGTGCTCGAAGCCACCCTGGCTGTTGACCTTGGCATGAACCCACGGAGCCACACGGAAGGTGATGCCCTCGGCATCATTGGCCACCACCTCGCACTGGGCAATATGAGGCGTAGCAAAATCGATGCTGAAGTTGCGCAGCGTGCACCCTTCCGTTGCCACCACGCTCATCGGGAGCATGCGGCCATGGAAGATGAAGTCGGCACCCTGCCCGTCGATGGTCAAGTCATGGAACCCCTCGATGGCAATACCCACTGCACGGTCCTTGTGCTGGTCATGATTGGAGATGTAGTACTCCCTGTGCACGGCCGTGGCGGGATGGAAGTGATACACCCCCGGAGCGAAGCGTATGGTCACAGCCTTGCCGGCAGCCTCAGCCTTAATCTCGGTGAGCATCTTATCGACTAATCCGGCCATATCGGCACCGGTATCGGGCACTATGCCATATGATGTGGCCTCGTATACCTTAACCTTACCCGCCTGCAGCCCTATCACCGCGAGGGCACAGAGGCAAAAAGAGAAAAAACGTTTCATCATATTTACACAATCATTGGATTATAACTGCAAAATTATAAAAAAAGGCTGATTATCCCATTCTCTTGTAATAAAAAACAAACGCGGCGCCCCTTTCTCACGAGAGAGGACGCCGCTTCATTTTTGGCAAATAGTATAATTATATATATGTTATTCGTCAAGAAAATTTGTATTATCTAATATTGCTGTCTCCACATCATAAGTAAAGAAACTATTGACAGTTTTACCGGTCGTGTAATCCACAACCGAATTACACATATAGAGTTTTCCGCTATATGCTGTAGCATGTGTAGCATGAGCAATGGTGCGCGCTGTGCGTTCTTCCACACGGATGCTCTGCACGGGGTAGTCACAGTTCCAGTTATCGTCGTACTGGCCGTTGGCAAGCAAGTACACGCTGTCGCCAGCAACCACCAACTGCTGGGGGTTCCACTCCACGGTGATAGAACCTATGGAGTCAAAGGT
Organism: Bacteroidaceae bacterium; assembly: GCA_017517925.1. Taxonomy (GTDB): domain Bacteria; phylum Bacteroidota; class Bacteroidia; order Bacteroidales; family Bacteroidaceae; genus UBA1189. The sequence goes on from JAFWXS010000083.1 coordinate 8,369, forward strand.
AGCGACATCGATTATCGTTACCGTATTGTCATAGCCCCACCCCGAGTTGGCCACGAGCAGCATATCCTTATATACCACTACATCCTCGGGGTTCTTGCCCACGGGAGCATAGTCCACTACACTCAAATCTGAGGTCTTCATCTTGGCTACCCTACCGCTATAGAGCGTCACGTAGAGATAGTCACCCTCGGCAGCAAGATAGCGAGGTTGTCCCTCTGTAGCAGAGATAGCACAGCGAGCCACTTCCCTACCCTCCGAATCAAGCTTAGCCACATACGAAGAGCCACTGACCGACACATACAGATAACCATTGTACCAAAGAATGTCTTGCCCCGTATCACCGAGATACTGATCGTTCTGCCTATAATAATAATCGTCTATACACTGCATCGAATGGGAGTTATAGGCCGACACCTCGGCATTGTTTTGTTGCCACAGCCCCTCACATAAAATGAACACATCGGGGGTATCCTTTACGGAATCCTTAACATTCCCAAGGAAAGCAGCCCTACTGGGATTGCATAGTACATCAAAATCGTCTATTAGCAAGCCGTCAATACCATAACGATACACCTTACCCGAATACACATACTTGCTACCTGCTAACCCGACATAAAATTCCCCATTAGCAGGATTAACTTCCATCATGTAGACGGGATTCGATTCCACATCTGCAACATTCTGCCCTCCCGAGCCTCCCTGGTCTACGGGTTCACAACTTGCAAGCACGAGGCCTGCCAAACAAGCGCACAATGCGCCACGAAACACTTTCTTCATCTGATTTTAAGTAAGAAAGTAAAACAAAATGTGTCCCAACGCATACTTTCCTCGAATACACGCGGTTTGACTGGTTTTGCAGGTCTTCTGACTCACCCCTACACATCGGCCTTCCCAACAATAAATAGTCAGTGGCAACAGATTCGATGTGCAACACAATGGCACACAGCAGCGGGACTGTTCAGGACTCTCACCTGATTCCCTTTTCATCCATAGCCCGCAAACGGGGCATCAGGAACAAAACTGGGGACAAAGATACAACAAGCCGCGCGAAGAACAAAATAAAAATCATTTATTCTTTCTCCCGAGGCGTAGTGTATCTTCAAGGTGCGAAGCTGATTAAATTCAGTACTTATTCTCCACTTTCCATCAGGTAAGCCTTGAAGTCGGCAAAGTCGGCGGTCATGGGTACCGACTGCTTGGTGCCACGCATGAAGGCCTGCAGCTTCTCGGGGATGGCCACCTCGTCCCTGACGATAGCCTCCACCGTGTCGCGGAACTTGGCGGGATGGGCTGTCTCGAGGAACACGCCCTGCTCGACGGGCTGCAGCAACTCGCGCAAGGCACGGTAGCCGCAGGCACCGTGTGGGTCGAGCAGATAACCCGTGCGGCGATAGGTGTCGGCCACGGTATCAGCAATCTGTTCGTCGCTGTAGGTGGCACCGCTGATAAGGCTACAGATGGCCTCGTGTGAGTGGCCGTAGAGGTCGAGGATACGGGCAAAGTTGCTCGGGTCGCCCACATCCATGGCATTGGCGATAGTCTGCACCGAGGGACGCGGGTTATACTCGCCCGTCTTGAGGTATTGGTAGAAGATATCGTTGCGGTTGTTGGCCGCGATGAAACGCTTGATGGGGAGTCCCATGCGATGCGCAAAGAGTCCGGCACAGAGGTTACCGAAGTTACCGCTGGGCACGCAGATGACCAACTCGTCGGCCTTACCCTGACGCTTCATCTGCGCATAGGCATAGAAGTAGTAGAACGCCTGTGGGAGGAAACGTGCCACGTTGATGGAGTTGGCCGAGGTGAGACGCATGTGGGCATTCAAATCGGCATCCATGAAAGCACTCTTCACCAAGCGCTGGCAGTCGTCAAACACGCCGTCCACCTCAAGAGCGGTGATATTCTGCCCTAAGGTGGTAAACTGGCACTCCTGTATGGCGCTCACCTTCCCCTTCGGGTAGAGCACATAGACATGGATACCCTCCACGCCGAGGAAGCCATTGGCCACGGCAGAGCCGGTATCGCCCGAGGTCGCTACGAGCACGTTGATGTTGGAAGACCCTCCTCCCACCCCTCCCTCTATGGAGGGGAGCTGGCTCCGCGATGTTTGAATTCTCCCCATAGAGGGGGAGTTAGAGGGGGTCTCCAAGTACCCCAACAATCGTGCCATGAAGCGTGCGCCCACATCCTTGAAAGCCAGCGTGGGGCCGTGGTAGAGCTCGAGCGAGTGGATGTTGCCGTCGACATGCACTACGGGAGCGTCGAAGGCCAGCGTGTCGTACACGATATGGCGCAAGTCATCGGCAGGGATGTCCTCACCGAAGAAGGCATCGGCCACGCGGTAGGCAATCTCCTGAAAACTCATGTCGGCAATGCCGGCAAAGAACTCCTGCGGAAGCGGTTTGATACGTTCGGGCATATAGAGCCCACGATCGGTGGCGAGGCCACGTACCACCGCTTCGCTGAGCGAGGCAGACGCTGCCTGCTGGTTGGTGCTATAGTATTTCATACCTAATCTTTTTACCTGTTAATACCTTTTTAATATTATAAGGGCAAAGGTAGTACAAAATTTTGGTTAATCGAAATTCTACACGACCTTTGTCTTCTGTTAACGGCTTCCAAGTCCGTGCAAGGATTTGGATTTACAGGAATACGGTTTGAATTCAAGAAACTTATCCTGCGAATGGAGATGTAGACATCCCTATACTCAAAAAAACGGGGGATGAATGAACATCCCCCGTGACGGAAATATTTTAACCTCACGCTGTTTTTGGCTCACGCGAATCTCGCGAATCACGCGAAGGCCAGGTCCTGTGGATGTGTCTCACACAGATGTCTTGGTCTCACACACGAATCTCACGAAGCAAGTCGCTTCGCCCTTGCTGCCATCCGGCTGAGAACACTCGACGAAGTCGGCAGCTGCGAGCACTTTTTGCGATGCAGCCCTTTCGCGTGATTTGCGAGATTCGCGTGAGGCAAAAATCTGCGATGGAAGAATCCTCGTGAGGAGAGGCTTTGCCGAGTGTTTACAGCCGGATGGTAAACGCGAGTGTAACGATGCGTTCTTCGTGAGATTCGTGAGATCTTTCGTCTATGTCTTCAGCATGTCAAAGAACGTCTGAGCCGAGAGGAGAGGGAAAGTTTACTTTCACTATCCCGAGGCAATGGTGTTCTTCAGCGTCAGCTAAGGATCACGTTTAGCGAGCGCAATGCAAGTTTACTTGCAGATTGCTCAGCGAGCGTAGTGATTTTCAGCGTCAGCTAAGGAACGCTTTTATCTTTTTGTATCATCCCGATATGCTGAAGACACCAACGAAAACGTCCCGAACGAGGGGTGAGCCTGTCGGGACGAGAGAAAAGGAGGAAATCTGCGTTGTTGTGTATCTTCGTTAATACAAGAGACCGAATGCCCAAAGGGGAATGACATTCTGATAACCATATTCAATGTCATCCTTTACGATGAAGGCATCCTCTACACCTTGTATTTGTTTCTGTTTTTTATTCTTGCCACCCACTTCGA
>JAFWXS010000084.1 GCA_017517925.1 Bacteroidaceae bacterium
AGACATCTCAAGGACAAGGACATTGATGAAATTACGGCCAAAATCAATACAAGGCCAAGAAAGAAACTCAAATTTTCAACTCCAATTGAGGAGTTTTTCAATTACTTGTTATAAATTTGCACTTGCTTGTTGAATTCGCACTATCCTATTGGTGCTCGTGGGACATGCCATCCAATACTGCTATGGCGCGGAGTATTTCTTGCAAGGGGCATACTACTGCAATCCCATATTCAAGTTTATCTACACGTTCCATATGCCGCTGTTCATGGCTGTCAGCGGTTACCTCCTGCAGCAGACATTGACCCATCGGACGGAGCTGGAAGTGGCAAAGAGGCGCTTGCGGCAGTTGGGGCTCCCCATTTTGAGCTTCGGCGTGCTGGCCTTCGCTATCAAGTGGGCCGTACATCCAACGTTTGATATAATAGGATGTGCGAAGGATTTGTTCAGTACCATTGTCGGCAATCTTTGGTTCCTGTGGGCATTGCTCTACAACCAGTTGCTACTGTTGCTCATCCGACGCATGGGCGACAAGATGTGGATGTATGTGTTGGCAGGTGTCTTGATATACTTTATACCCGACAGCAGCTATATCCCGGCACGTTACACGTTTCTCTATCCGTTCCTCGTTGTGGGGTATATGACGGGCAAGCACACCCTTAATCGGATATATGCAGGGAAGAGACGTATGGGAATATCAGCCAGTATGCTGGTGTTGTATGTCGGTGCACTATATGCCGCCCGTACGCAGCTTGCCGATGTGTGGGGTTGGGGAATGTTGGGCAGTGTGCTGCACACTGTAATGCGCCAGTTGATAGCCTTCTTCGCCTTGGGGTGGATTCTTCCTTTGCTGTACGGTGTGTATAAGACATGCTCGGCCAAGCGTATCATCAGATTGGTAATGGATGCAGGGCAGAACTCTTTAGGTATATATTATTTCCAAACATTGATATTCATCCTTATCTCCAGAGTGTGTCATCTGCTCCCCTCGATTGGTGTGTGGGGAGTGCTCTTCGGTGGAGTTGTCATCACAGTCGAGTGTCTTTTGTTGGCATGGTGGAGCAAGCGCCATGGAGTCGCACGGCTGTTGGTATTGGGTGGAAAGTAATATATAAGACCATAGCTTGTGACGCCACATCTCTCACATATCCAACGGTTTGAGCGTGTGGCTTCACATCGCATCACGTTTTCAGACTTTTGTACTATGGAAAATTAACTACTAATGGACTAAAGTCCATAGTTTTAATTAAAGGCTAAAGTTTTGTCAACGAAAGTGAAGGATTTCTTCGATAGTTGCGAGATTCCTCAATACGCTCAGAATGACAAAAACGAAAACATAAAATTTATACAAACTAAAGTAGCTGCAGTAAACCGCAGGGGTTGCCTATCAATCTGCTACAAAATTTCTGTAGGTAATAGTAAAAGAGTATAGGTGCGCGGATAATGCTTAAGCAATGTGCTCACCAATCTTCTTTATCAGATTCATGGCGGGTAGAATCTTAAACGCTTCTTCAGTCCTTCAGATAATAGTCCACGCTGGTCACCACGCGTACGTTTTTCATGTAAGGCGTATTGCTATCGCGGTCGGTGATGGAGAACTGCCCTTGCGTAGCACGCTTAATCTTGCCCAAGCGACTCTCGCTGTCGGCGGCAAACTTCTCGGCGGTCTCACGAGCATTCTTTGTAGCTATCTCTATCATCGCGGGTTTTATCTCATTGAGCTTGGTAAACGAGTATACCGTAGGGTATTCCCATCCGCTCGTAGTGGCAATGCCCTGCTGCAGCAGTTCACCTTGCTGCGACTGCAGACCGATGATAGTATCCACCTTATCGGTACATACCGTCACCACGGAAGTCACGATATAGGCGTAGCGATTCTGGCTGCCACTCCACTCGGTGCGCGTATCCACCACCTTGGGCGCAGCGATGGAAATCTCCTCTTCGCCAATGCCGGCCGCCTTGAGAAAGTCGATGATGACCTTGTTCTTGCGCTCTATGGTACGGTACAGTTGCTGCAAATCGTCGCCACCTTCCTTATAGGCAAAGGGGCAGATGACATTGTCGGCCTTTACCTCGCGTTCGCACAGTCCCTTGACCGACACGACCCTATCATCGGCACGAGCCGCCTTGATGGCGTTACCTAAGAGTAAAGCACCTACAATCAGTCCCGTGAGCAGGCAGTAACCCAGCACGGCACTATTTCCATTATTTGTCTTCTTTATTTCCATAAGATGTAGTTTTTGGAGGTATAACAATCCATTTATTTCAGGAGTTCACCATCTCACCTGTCCGTCACCCTCTATTATGTATTTATAGGTGGTGAGTTCGGGCAGTGCCATGGGGCCGCGAGCATGGAGCTTCTGCGTAGAGATGCCAATCTCGGCACCGAAGCCAAACTGGGCACCGTCGGTAAAGGCGGTCGACACGTTGGCATATACGCAGGCGGCATCGACCGCCAGTTGGAAACGGCGGATAGCCTCATCGTCATCACTTACGATGCATTCACTATGACGCGAACTATATAGGGCTATGTGGCGCAGAGCCTCGTCGAGGCTGGCGACAGTGCGGATGCTCATCTTATAGTCGAGAAACTCCGTGCCGTAATGTTCAGCATCAGCCTCGGCCAGCAGATGGGCGGGATAATGGTCCGAGAGGGCGGCATAGGCTTCGCTATCGGCATAGATGATAACATTCTTCTTGGCCAATGGGGCACATAGTGCAGGGAGGTCAGCCAATCGGCAGCGATGCAGCACGAGACAGTCGAGTGCGTTGCACACGCTCACCCGTCGGGTCTTGGCATTCTCTATGATGGCCGTTCCCTTGGCAAGGTCGCCGGCAGCATCGAAGTAGGTGTGGCAGATGCCTGCACCGGTCTCGATGACAGGCACACGGGCATTGTCACGCACATAGTTGATGAGTGCACTGCTGCCGCGAGGAATGATGAGGTCTACCTTACCCACCGCACCGAGCAGACAAGCCGTGGCTTCGCGATGGGCAGGAAGGAGGGTACACACGGCGGTGTCGATGTCATGGGCAGTAAGCACGCCGTGGATGACCTCTACTATCTTGCGGTTGGTGTACTCGGCATCGGAGCCTCCCTTGAGCAGACATACGTTACCGCTCTTGACGCAGAGGGCAAATACGTCGGCCGTCACGTTGGGACGTGCCTCGTAGATGATGCCGATGACACCGAAGGGTACACTCACCTTGCGGATGGTCATCCCGTTGGGGCGATTGGCCGTACTATAGGTGATGCCGAGGGGTGAGGGCAATGTAGCCACATGCTCCATATCGGAAGCGATGCCGTAGATGCGCTCCTCGGAGAGCAGCAGGCGGTCGTACTTGGGGTTCGACGGTTCCATACGCTTCAGGTCGAGGCGGTTGGCCTCGAGAATAGCAGCACTATGGGTACGCAGTGCCGCTGCCGTGTCAAGCAGCAGGGCGTTGATGTCGGTATCGCTGAGGGCGGCCAATGAGGCCGTTGCCTTGTTGGCCTGTAAAATAAGGTCGAGAGTATTCATTTTGCTTAGTGTTTAGAGTGAGGCCTCCACCAACCCCCTCCCGAGGAGGGAGACTCCAATCCTCGTTTCTCTCTTGTCAAGGTAATTCAGATATGGTTTCCTGAGTCACCCCTTCTCGGGAGGGACAGGGGGAGGTCGTTATTCAAATCTCGTACAAACAGTTTCTTCAAGATGATCAATGAGGCGCAGCAGGATGTCTTCGCGCTTGCCGTTGGCGATAATTACGGGGATGCCCTCGGCCGCCACCTTGCGAGCGATGTGGCACTTGGTTAGCATGCCACCCCGACCGAGCGAAGACTTGTCGGTCTGTATATATTGCTCCATATCGTCGGTGGCAGCTACCGTGCGTATCACATGGCTCTTTGGGTCGGTAGGGCTACCATCGTAGATACCGTCGATGTTGCTTAGGATGACGAGTTCGTCCACCTGCATCATCTGTGCCATCAGGCCCGAGAGCTCGTCGTTGTCGGTAAACATAAGTTCGGTGATGGAGAGCGTGTCGTTCTCGTTCACGATGGGTATCACCCCCTCGGCGAGCATCACCTCCATACAGTGCTGCTGGTTGAGGTAGTGGTCACTCTTGTCGAGTCCCTCCTTGGTAGTGAGCACTTGTCCGCAGGTGATGCCGTGCTCGCGAAAGAGCGTGTAGTACTTGCCCATGAGCTTGGCCTGCCCGATGGCCGAGTAGAGCTGGCGCGACGACACCTCATCGAGCGTGTGTGAAGGGGTTATCTCACTACGCCCCGAGGCTACGGCACCCGATGATACCAGTACCACCTGTATGCCCCGCTTGTGCAGTTCAGCCACTTGGTCTACGAGGGCCGACATGCGAGTGATGTCGAGCGTGCCATCCCGTCGGGTCAGCACGTTACTTCCTATCTTTACGGCTATGCGTCTCATACGTTTGCTGCTTTGAGTCCGTCAATCACAGCGGTTGTGAAGCCCGCCTTTTCCATCGCATTGAGTCCCTTGATGGTGATGCCACCGGCCGTCGTCACCTTGTCAATCTCAGCTTCGGGATGTACACCACTCTCAAGTAGAAGGGTAGCAGCCCCCTTCACCGTGTGTTCCACGATGCGTGCTGCCTCCTCGGGACGGAAGCCCAGCTCTACCCCACCCTCCATCGCCGCACGGATGTAGCGCATGGCAAAAGCGATGCCACACGAGGCCAATGCCGTACCGGCAGATATCAACTTCTCGTCAACGACAAGGGCATATCCCAAGGTCGAGAACAGATGCATCACCTGCTCGGTCTGCTCCTCGGTGGCTCCATATTGCGCGATGAAAGTGACGCCACATAAAGCCTCAACTGCCGTGTTGGGGATGACGCGGAAGAGAGGAAGAGGAGCACCGACCAATTGTATCAAATCATTCAATGCGATACCTGCCGCCACCGATACGATAATCTGTCGGCCGAAGTCGAGACCGGGACGTATCTCTTCCACCACCTCGGCCACGAGCCACGGCTTCACGGCCAATATGATGATGTCGGCCTCTGCCGCAGCCGCCATATTGCTGCTACTGACGCGGATGTGTGCGTCATACTCGCGTATTTTATTAAAGGTAGCCTCCGACTTTGCCGTGCATACCAAGTCCTCCGGGCGGCACGTGCCTGACTTTATCAGTCCGCGGAGGATGGCTCCGCCCATATTCCCCGTGCCTATGATTGCTATTGTCATACCTGTCAAGTCTAAAAAACCGCGGCAAGTTATAAAAAAAAATGTAGACCCGCAAGAAAGAAGCAGAAAACATGCGATGGGCATAAAAAAGGTTGGTATACTTCAAGCGCACCAGTTTGTTCTGTTCGGGAAGCCATTCCTATGTGCTACACCTTAGAAATTCTCATAACAAGTTTTGCTATTTCATTCGGTTTGCACTAATTTTAGCGACTAAGTCACAGAAGATAGACGGCGCCTCGGAAATGCTCAAATAAATTTGGCTTTTCGCTCGGCTTGTTGTACCTTTGTCCCTGCGTTTTGTTCCGAAGCCCTAGCGGGGTGTAGGATGAAAAGGGAATCGGGTGAAAGTCCCGAACAGTCCCGCTGCTGTGAGCTCACACACATGAGTGCTGTTCATTCACTTTGCCACTGCCTTACGATGAAGGTGGGAAGGCGAACAGACAGAGCAAGTCAGAAGACCTGCAAAGCGCAGAGAGATGAGATAACGCTTTGCTCTTTCGAGGAAAGAGAGCTTGGCCATGTTGGTTTTTTATACCGCTATTGAAAACGTGAATAGACTGCTGTTTGTAGCCATCACTGGCTTATTGGCATTCGTAGTATCGACACCCTGCAAGGCCGTGGTGAAAGATACCGTGCACACCATCGAGGAGGTGGAGGTGCGTGCACGCCGCCTCCCACGGGAGGTATCGGCCACGGCACCTGCACAAACGATGCAGCGCGAGACGATGCGTGCCTTGGCCATACAGAATGCGGCGGATGCCATGCGCCACTTTGCCGGCACCACGGTGAAGGACTATGGGGGCATAGGCGGACTGAAGACGGTATCGGTGCGCGGCCTCGGTGCCACACACACTGCCGTGAGCTACGATGGCGTAGTGATGGGCAACTGCCAGGCGGGACAGATCGACCTCGGGCGATTCTCGGCAAGCAGCTTGGGCAGCATAGCCCTCCACGTGGGGCAGAGCGACGACCTGCTCTCTACGGCGCGTGCCTTGGCCTCGGGCAGCTTAGTGAACATGAGCAGCCCCACCCCCCAGTGGGGAGACAAGCGGTATCAAGTGGAGGCGGGCATCACCGGCGGTTCGTTCGGACTATGCAATCCCACGATAAACTACTCGCACCAATTAGGACGACATACGTGGAGTAATGTCTATGCTGACTTTTCCACCGCCCACGGCCGCTACCCCTACACCCTGACCAACGGCACCAAGGTGACCACCGAGCATCGCAACAACACGGACATCACCCAACTGACGGGCGAGTGGAACGTACACCACGAGTTTGGCGATGGCAGCCGCCTCGACACGAAGGCCTATTACTACCACTCGGAACGTGGCCTCCCCGGAGCCGTCATCCTATATAATAATGCCAGTACCGAGCGACTGGCCGACCGCAATGCCTTGGCCCAAGCACGCTATACCAAGCAATGGGGACACCAGTGGCAGCTGCAAGCGACGGCCAAGTACACCTACGGATGGAACCGCTACACCGACACCAACGTGAAGTACACCGGTGGCAAGCAGGTGGACGAGAACCTGCAACATGAATACTACGCTGCCACGACCCTGCTCTACCGCCCCACCACGACGTGGAGCCTGTCGCTGGCACAAGACGGCTACGTCAACACCCTCAACAGCAACCTACCCTCGTGCCCCTTCCCTGTGCGCTACACTTCGCTCACGGCACTGCAAGCGCAGTACCGCAACGAATGGCTGCGCATGAGAGGCATCTTGCTGGGTACAATAGTCAGAGAAAATACGACTGCGCCTCATACATCTTCGCCCACCTCAGAACTTTCCCCCACCCTCAGCACCTCGGTGCGTCCCTTCAGCAACATGCCGCTATTTCTTCGGTTGATGTATAAGGAGACCTTCCGCATGCCCACCTTCAACGACCTTTACTATTTCCGTAGCGGAAACAAGAACCTGCGTCCCGAGCGTGCCCACGAGTACAATGTAGGCATCACATGGCAAGTTCCGCAAATGAGCTTCGTAGAGGAGCTTGCAATCACAGCCGACGGCTACTTCAACGACGTGACCGACAAGATAGTGGCCTTCCCCACCACCTACGTATGGAAGATGGCCAACTATGGGAACGTACACATCACGGGGCTCGATGCTACACTGTCGGCCCGGCTGCGCATCGCTCCCGAGTGGGCATTGAACCTTGGTGCCAACTACACCCTGCAGCATGCCATCGACGTCACCGACCCCGAGGCACAGGGCTACCGAGTACAACTGCCCTATACTCCCTTGCATAGTGGCAGTGCCCACCTGCTGCTTGCCACGCCGTGGGTCAACGTGGGCTATTCGATGATTGCCGCGAGCGAACGATACAGCATGTCGGAGCAGATTGCCCGCTACCGCATAGCACCTTACGCCGAGCACACGCTCACCCTCTCGCATACCTTTATATTATACAGCACAAGCCTCACCCTGCAGGCCGAAGCCATCAACCTCACCAACACCCAGTACGAGGTGATACAATACTACCCCATGCCGGGCCGCCAGTTCGGACTATCGCTCACCGTAAAATTGTAACGTATGATGAAACAGCTTCTCTATTATATTATAGTCATTGTCACATGTACTCTCACCGCCTGCCACGGAGGTCAGCCACGCACTGCCACGCCCACAGGCGACACCCTGACCATGAGCCATGCCCAGTACCTCACCCTCATCGAACACGAGGATTATACCGAGGCACAGATACATAGTCCTTGGGACAGAGGGAAGCTGTTGCAGACAGTGAAAGTCCCCTTGAATCCCCCCCGAAGGGGGACTTTAGACACCTCAATGTCAGAGAGCTACCCCTCGGGGGAAGTTAAGGGAGCCTCCCGTGCCCTCTTCTTCACCACCACCCACAGTAATCTCATCGAAGAATTGGGGTGTATCAATGCCATTGCCGGTATCTGCGAAACGGAGTATATCGCCAATCAGCGCCTGCTGCAGGCCATTGCCGAAGGTAAAATACAGGAGATGGGGAGTGCCATGACTCCCGACCGCGAGCGCATCGCAAACCTCAGCCCCGACCTCATCTTGCTCTCGCCCTATGAGAACGCCTCCACCTACGGCAACCTCGAGGCACTGGGCATCCCCATCATCCAGTGTGCCGACTATATGGAGACCTCGGCGCTGGGCCGTGCCGAGTGGATACGCTTCTATGGCCGCCTGTTCGGCAAGGGGCGTGAGGCCGACTCGCTCTTCCTCGCCATCGAGGCCGAGTATCATGCGCTGCAAGCCCTCACCGACAGTATTGCCGAGGGCGACCGCCCCTCTGTGCTCTTCGACACACGTAACGGTTCGGCATGGTACGTCCCCGGTGGACGCAGCACCATGGCCCGGCTCATCGCCGATGCCGGAGGCCGCTATATCTTCGACGACAACAACAAGAGCGGCTCGGTGCCCCTCTCCTTCGAGACGGTGCTCAGCCGTGGCCAGCAGGCCGACGTATGGCTCATACGCTACAACAATGGCCATACCCGCATGACCCGGCCCGACCTCGGCAGAGTGTACGAGCCCTACACCCTCTTTAAGGCCTATCGGGAGGGTAGCGTCTATGGCTGCAACTCGGCCGAACTCATCTTCTACGAGGAAACACCCTTTCACCCCGAACGCCTCTTGCGCGACTATATCCATATCTTGCATCCCGAACTGATGCCCGATGACACGTTGCGCTATTTCCACAAACTGTAAATGTCTATGAAACGTATTAACCGCCATTTTAAATCTTCAACCTTCAATTTTCAATTCGCATTATGCCTCGGAATTGCAGTGCTCTTCATCGCCAACCTCCTGTACGGCTCGGTGAAGATTCCCGCTGGCGAAGTGTTCACCATCCTCTTTGGTGGTGAGAGCACTCACGCCTCGTGGAGCTATATCATCTGGGAGTCGCGTCTGCCCCAAACACTCACCGCCCTGCTCACGGGTGCAGCGTTGGCAGCCTCGGGACTGATGCTACAGACGGCATTCAACAATCCGCTGGCAGGCCCCGACATCCTTGGTATCAACTCCGGTGCAGGGCTTGGTGCAGCCATCGTGCTGCTCCTCTTCGGGGGTATCGTGCCGGCAGGCAGCCTGCTCTTCGGCGGTTCGTTGGCTTTGGTGGCCGCTGCTTTCATAGGCGCATTGTCCGTCACCCTACTCATCCTTGTCTTCGCCTCGCGCTTGCGTAGCAACTCCATGCTGCTCATCATCGGCATGATGGTAGGGTATGTGGTGTCATCGATCGTATCATTGCTCAACTTCTTCTCTACGGCCGAGGGTGTACAATCCTACATGATGTGGGGAATGGGCAACTTCGGCGGCGTTTCGCGTGCCCAGCTGCCCCTGTTCAGCATACTCATCCTCATAGGGCTGGCCATCGCCATCAGCCTCGTCAAGCCCCTCAATGCCCTGCTTCTGGGCGACCGCTATGCCCGCAACCTCGGCATTGACATACGCCGCATCCGCACCCTGTTGCTCCTTGCCACAGGATTACTCGTCGCCGTCACCACGGCCTACTGCGGTCCCATCAACTTCATCGGTCTGGCCGTACCTCACATTGCCCGTCTCATGCTCGGCACAGGCAACCACCGCACCCTCATGCCCGCCACACTGCTCACTGGAGGTCTCATAGCCTTGTTATGCAACCTCATCAGCGGCCTCCCAGGCGACCAAGGTCTGCTTCCCCTCAATGCCATCACACCCATCATCGGAGCGCCCGTCATCATCTATGTCATCATGAGCCGCCGCAAAGGACTAAGCTAAAAGTGCCTTCTTCAGGCGGTACATTGCCTCAACAATCATGCTGCGCGGACTCGCGACATTGAGTCGCATAAATCCTTCGCCCTCCTTTCCGAACATGGCACCATCATTGAGTGCCAAACGAGCCTTGTCTACAAAGAGGGCGTTCAGTTCTTGCACCGAAAGTCCTAATTTACGACAATCAAGGAATATGAGGTACGAGGCTTGAGGGCGTATCATCCCTATCTGAGGTAATTCCGAAGCCAGAAACTGCTCCACATAGTCAATATTCCCCTGCACATAAGCCAACATCTGTTCGAGCCATTCAGTACCATGAGAATAAGCGGCAGCCACGCTGTTGAAGGCAAAAGCATGCCCAAGATGCAATTCACTATTGGCAAGAAAACGGTGGAAACGCTCACGCAGGGCCTCATCACTGATAATGGAATAGGACGAAGTAAGCCCTGCCATATTGAACGCCTTGCTGGGCGACATCAGCGTGATACAACACTCAGCAGCCACTTCCGACACTTTAGCGAAGGGCACATGACAAAATGGAGGCAAGGTAAGATCAGCATGTATCTCATCAGATACGACAATCACTCCCTCGCGATGACAAATCTCAGCCATACGCCTAAGTTCGTCTGAAGTCCACACCCTGCCTCCAGGATTGTGTGGATGGCACAGGAGGAAGAGTTTACATCCACGCACATCGCGTCCAAACCGCTCGAAATCAATCTGAAACTTCCCGTCTACAAGGTCAAGAGCATTCTCACGCAGCCTACGTCCGAGGTTTTGAGGCACATGGAAATAGGGATGATAAACAGGCGGCTGCACCAATATAGTATCACCTGGCTCTGTGAAGCAATTGATGATAAGTGCAATACCCGGAACTATGCCAGGTACAAAATTGAGCCACTCGGGCTGTATGCTCCAACCATAACGGTTCTGTTGCCAAGCTACGATAGACGAAGCCCAACGCGACGTACGCATCGTGTAACCCAATATCTCGTGCTCCAGCCGGTGGCGCAACTCATTAAGGATGAAAGGCGGAGTAGCAAAATCCATATCAGCCACCCAAAGCGGCATCAGGTCACTGCGCCCCCAAATGGCGGGCATAGCATCAATCTTCAAGGCATCGGTATCTCGACGGTCTATAAGGACATCAAAGTCGTATTGCATAATATATTTTAATATATACCATACTTTTGCATTCCAATCTCCAAGACTTTCATTAGCAAAAGACATGACATCTATTCTACCAATATGTTTTTAACGAAACTAACGTTACAGTTTTGCAAAAGTACGAAAAGTTTGATATATACCCTGCATTTCTTTCTGATTATTTACAAGCAAGCAAAACAACCACGTTTAATTACAATCTTATAAATGACCATCGTCGTGACGCGCCGAAGGAGCAATAACAAACAAAAGCATAGGGGACAAACAGTTTTCACCTGTTTGTCCCCATCTTCCTGTACATTTTCAGGTGTTATGTACAATGATTACCGACCTCTGTAACGAATCTTCTCCAGCTTGTCGCAGTTCTCGAAAATATCTTTCTCTCTTCCTTTAAAGCGCTTGGGCAGAGTAACCTCAGTCAGTTCGCGGCAATCCCTGAATGCTCCAGTCCCAATTTCTTTCACGCTTTTAGGAACTGTCAAGGAACTCATGCCACAATAACAGAAAGCCTGGCTACCAATCTTTTTCACTCCTTTAGATATCGTGGCGGAAGCAAGGTTCTTACAACCAAAGAAAGCAGAGTGTCCTATTTCTTCCACATTTTCGGGAATAGTAATTGTCTCAAGGTTGTTACAGGCATTAAAGGCCACATCCCCAATTTTGTTCATACTTTGAGGAATAGTGACAGATACTAACCTATTGCAACTGGTAAACGCATTACTACCTATCTCAACAACTCCTTCTGGGATAATGACAGATTTCATTTTTGCTCCATAAAAAGCATATCTACCAATTCGCTCAATACCATCAGGAATAATGGTTGAAGAACAACCTTTCATCAAGGTATTGGTGGCTGTTTCTATAATGGCATTACAATTATTTCTGGAATCATATACTTCATTCGCCTCATCCACAACTATTGACACAAGAGGAAGAACACCCCCAAAAGCATATTCCCCTATCTCCGTTACGCTTGCAGGAATGGATATTGCCTTAAGCTCAGTTCCACTGAATGACCAATCCCCAATACTTGTGATTCCTTCGGGAATGACAATATCATCCATTCTGCAACCCTTAAATGCACCTCCTCCAATCTTAGTTACGCCTATTGGGAAGACTGTATTGGAGCAGCCTAACACTATAGTGCTATCCTGTGTTCGAATAATGGCATTGCAATTATTACGAGAATCGTATACAGGATTCCCTTCTGCTACAATGATTGTATTAAGATTACCTTGTTGAAAAGGCCATCTAAAAGCATCCTGTACTATCGAGGTTACGTTTTGAGGAATATAGAGTTCTGTCAGATTGTGGCATCCCTCAAAAGCGTTCCCTTCAATAGATACTACAGTCTCAGGGATACGTGTCGTGTAACATCCAGCAACCAAAGCGTTGGACTCGGTCTTGATAATAGCATTACAGTTGTCGCGAGAGTCGAATACGGGGTTATTCTTATCGACTTCAATGGCCCTGAGGTTATAACAATAAGCGAAAGGGTTCTCTTGAGCATGGGAATAATCACGGCCTATCTTGGTCACACTTGCAGGAATAGATACGAAAGCCAAACTACGACATAAACGGAAAGCATGGTCACTAATTGAGGTTACCCCATTCTCAATCGTTACTTTTGCAACAACCATATCCTCCCATGGACTGCTTAGTTGGCCTAGCATTTCCATATCACCCTCTCCTGATATGATGAGGTGTCCACCATATTTCAGCGTCCAGGAGACATTCTCTCCGCAGGTTCCCTGGGCAAGAACCTGGGCGTATGGATCCTCGTGAACGTACGGATCCTCACAGCATTCCCCCTTGATACCAATTTTCTTAGGGGCTAATCGCCCCCAATCCCTTGTATAATACTTGAAGCTGAAGGCCGACAGGGTATCGGGCAATGCTACACGCAGGTAGTGATAGTCCGATGTACTCGAAGTCCACGAGGTGTGAAAATAGGTACTGCGATTACCGTCGCAGATGTCCGCTATCGGTCCTTCCGTTTTTTCCGGTGCATTGGTGCTGAAATTGCGGGCTTCCAACTTAATCTCCTTGCCGTTGGCATCGTACAAGCAGAACTCGGACAAAGCCACAAACGGATACTGATGAATGCTCCTATTCGCCGCATATTGCGGTTCAGAATACTCCTCCAGGAAAGTAAAGTAAAGCACATTGGAAGGTTCTTCCAATGTCAAGGTAGATGAGGTATATTCGTACTGAAGCATATTATTCTTCTCGTTCACAGATGCTGTTGATAAAAGGCCATCATTTGCCGTGAGTTCTATAGGATACTCCTCATAAAATGGATATCTACATTCGAATGTGCTAATAGCGATTTGTTTAGGAACGCATTGCCTCGAATTCCTTGTATAATACTTGAAACTGAAAGCCGAAAGGGTGTCTGGCAACTCTACACGCAGATAGTGGTAACCCGAAGCCCCCGACGACCAGGTAGAGTGAAAGTATGTACTACGGTCACCATCACAGATGTCCGCAATGGAACCTTCAGTACTTTCCTGTGCATTGGTGCTGAAGTTGCGTGCCTCCAACTTTATCTCCTTACCATCCGCATCGTAGATTTGAAACTCGGCCAAAGCCACAAACGGGTAACCATGCCTGTCCAATAGATATTGAGTCTCAGTGTATCCCTCCAAGAATGTGAAGTAAACCACATTAGAGGGTTCGTCCAACGTCACATCGCAAATAAGCTCGTACTGTAACACATTGCTGTCTTCGTTCCTGACCAACTCACCCAAAGGACCGTTCTCTGCCAATAAGAAATTAA
Source organism: Bacteroidaceae bacterium (assembly GCA_017517925.1). Taxonomy (GTDB): domain Bacteria; phylum Bacteroidota; class Bacteroidia; order Bacteroidales; family Bacteroidaceae; genus UBA1189. The sequence continues at coordinate 13,883 of JAFWXS010000084.1, forward strand.
TTGATTGGCCATACATGCCTGTTGCACCGCACAGCAACGCCACCACTGTCGCGAGCCATAATTTAATGTTTCTCATTTTTGTTTTCTATAATAGGTTAATAAAGTGTTTGCCTAATATACCATACAAGAAAAGCGTAGAGACTTGTCATGCTCATCACAAAGTCGGTATCGCCAAACACCACGCAAAAAGATGAACCGAGAAACAAATACCCCACGCTGTCGTATATACCGTATAAGGTACAGCAAGGCTGTACGTGGGATATACAAACAGAATGAGCGTCGCATTGTTTCTACCCTTTTTGCTGAAATTTTGGCGATTTCGATATGTGGGTAAAAGCAAGAAACGCATTCTTGACCCAAGGATTTCTCCCCTCAGGCGTTGCAAAAGTATAAAATAATTAGGAATTAGGAGTTATGAATTAGGAATTATTTTCCTACACCCTCAAAATCTCTCTTACCTCTTATTTCGCAACCTTGCAAACAATGCGAACGCCTAGAGATATTCGTTTCTCGGATGCAAAGGTAAACACGCCTTGTGTATTCATCCCTACAAAGACATTTGCACCTCGGACATCCATATAAGACAAATGTTACAAAACAAGTTGACTGGCTGACCTTATCCGGCGTAACCTATTGATACATTGCTCATAAGCAAGGACAGCCTATGCTGACCGAAGTTGACCTTCCCTTCCAAATCGACATCGGGTTCGCAAGTGAAACGTGCGACATCAGTTTTATCCATGCCTACATATTGTTTTTATTATCAGCAGATTGAATGAAACGCAACACCCTCTATTTCTCGTAGTTATCTCAACATCCTTCCACGATTTCTATTTATTGACGGCGACCATTCGCGTGGATGGTCGTGACCATACGCGCGTTTGATGTCGACCACTTGCGCACATGGTCGACATCAAGAACAGAAAAACTTTAGAAAAAATAGAGAAAACGGGGATGGAAGTAGGGGGCTATCTCTGAACAATCAGATCAAAGATCCTGGATACGCGTAAATGGCAGATGACACCCGCCTGGACAAAAAAAGGAAGACACAGCAACAAGAGCAACCTCAGCCAGCAGGGGTTGGCCTTGTTAAGCACCAGATTGACAACCACATATAGGCAACAAGGTCAGCTGGGCAACCTATTGGGGGAAAGTACTTTTTTTACCGTCAGAAGTTATTAAAAGTGTACATTCTACATTTCGTTTGCATAGAAACATAGAATGTACACCCTTATACAGATTCTTCTATGAGCACTCCCTATTTCCTTACAGGGCGCACGCTCCTGCCCCAATAGCGATGGTCGCGTGACACATATTGATGTGCCATTCCATTCCTGTTGAAGTCGATGAAGTTGGCCCAATCAATGTTGTTGAACCAGAAGAGTGAACCAGTCCAGAAATTACCATTATCCACGTATGCCTGCCGTTTTCCCATCATGAGACCGCTCGCAGGGAAGAAGATGTGATTGCCATTGGGGCCAGTGCATATACACCCTGCCACATTGGAACTTTCATAATTATCGGTCCATTCCCATGTACAATGTTTATATAGTTCTTCTGCCTGTTCGCATGTAGGCATCATCCATTTCTTGCCCCACAGCATGGTGGCAGCATCGTACTTAGTTCCCGATAGGCATGAATTGTTCTTAGTGTCGAAGAGTTCATACTTCTGGTCAAAATATGTATTTAGACTATATTCATCCTTGACGTTTGTTTCTCCCCAAGCAAAGAAACAACCAGTCTCATGGGGTTTTCGGGCACCGATATTGCATGTAGCCCACTTTGTTCCGCTTGGAAGACCCAAGTCCACATACGCCTTGAAGGATTTTATCCGCTTGGCCTGCTTAGTCTGCTTGGCTTGTTTTTCCAGCTTTGCTGATGCAATATTCTTGTAATTGATAGTTTTCAGTTTGTCACAGTTCGCAAACAGATCTTTTTCTCTTCCCTTAAAGCACTTGGGAAGAGTAACTTCAGTCAGTTCACGGCAATACTCAAAAGCTTCATTGCCAATCTCTGTCACGTTCTTGGGAATGATGATGGAAGTCAGCTCGCCGCAAAAACTAAAGGCTCCGTTTCCAATTCTTGTCACACTGCCCGGAATGGTGATGGAGGTCATGTTGCCGCAATCGGCAAAAGCATTATCACCAATCTCAGATACACTTTCGGGAATAATGACAGTTTCCAATCCGTCAACATTATTGAAAGCATAATCTCCTATCTTGGTTATGCCATCGGGAATGGTTGTTGATGAACAGCCTTTTACTAACGTGTTTGTTGCCGTTTCAATGATTGCATTGCAGCCGTTACGCGAGTCGTACACTTCGTTATCTTCATCAACTTCGATGGAGGTCAATTGTGGGCAGTAATAAAAAGCATTAGTGCCAATCGCCTTTACACTTTTAGGAATAGAAACCGAAGAAAAATACCTGTTAAATGCAAATGCATTTTGTCCTATAGAAGTAACACCTTCAGGAATTACGATGGAAGCCAATTGGGAAGTCCTGAAAGCTTCGTCTCCAATCTTTTTCACACTGGCGGGAATGACAGTGCCGGCACATCCGAGCACGAGAGTATTGCTTCGTGTTTGAATGACGGCGTTACAATTGTCGCGAGAGTCATACACGGGATTTCCCTTGTCGACCACAATTGTTGAAAGGCCGCAGAACGAGAATGCATTCTTCTCGATTGTAGTTACACTTTTAGGTATATAGATTGACTCCAGTTCGCGACATCCATCAAAAGCGTACTCCTCAATAGTGACAACGGTTGTCGGGATACGTGTCGCCTTACATCCTACAACCAAAGCGTTGGCCCCAGTTCTGATGATGGCATTACAGTTGTCGCGGGAGTCGAACACCGGATTGTTCTTGTCGACCTCGACACCTTTGAGGTTGTTACAGCCTGAGAATGGGTTTGAGTAGGAATTACGTCCGATTCTCGTCACGCTTGCAGAGATAGAGGCAAATGCCAAAGAACGGCAATAATTGAAAGCACGGTCACTAATCGAAGTAACCCCATCCTCAATCGTCACTTTTGCAACAGCCATATCCTCCCATGGACTATTATAGCCGGTTGTTTCCATATCACCCTCTCCTGAGATGATGAGGTGTCCACCATACTTCAGCGTCCAAGACACATTCTCACCACAGGTGCCTTGTGCAAGAACTTGGGCGTATGGGTCCTCGTGAATATATGGATCTTCACAGTATTCCCCTTTGATACCGATTTTCTTAGGAACACATCGCGCCCAATCTCTTGTGTAATACTTGAAACTGAAGGCCGATAGGGTGTCGGGCAATGCTACACGTAGGTAATGATAATCCGATGTGCTCGAAGTCCACGAGGTGTGGAAGTATGTACGAAAGTCACCATCGCAAACATCCGCTATCGGCCCTTCCGTCTTTTCCGGCGCATTGGTGCTGAAATTGCACGCCTCCAACGCTATCTCCTTGCCGTTAGCATCATAGAGTTGAAACTCAGACAAAGCCATAAACGGATACTGCTGACTTCGCTCATTTGTCACATGTTGCGGATCGGTATATCCCTCCAAGAACGTGAAGTAAAGCACATTGGAGGGCTCCTCTAAAGTAAGGATGGATGAGGTGTATCCGTGCTGAGGGAAGTAACATCCTTCGTTTATAAATAATGTATCCAAAAGGCCATCGGCTTCCGTTAGCTCTATAGGATAGTCTTCGTGAAGCGAATATTTGCGTTCATATCCGCTGACACCAATCTTCTTAGGAATGCATCGCCCCCAATCCCTTGTGTAGTACTTGAAGCTGAAAGCTGACAAGGCTTTGGGCAACTCTACACGCAGATAGTGGTAGTCCGAAGCCCCCGATGACCAGGTAGAGTGAAAATAGGTACTACGGTCACCATCGCAGATGTCCGCAACGGGACCTTCAGAACTTTCCTGTGCATTGGTGCTGAAGTTATGCGCCTCTAATTTTATCTCCTCGCCGTTGGCATCGTAAATTTGAAACTCTGCCAAAGCAACAAACGGGTAACCGTTACTATCCAACAGGTACTGGGTACGGGTATATCCTTCCAAGAATGTGAAGTAAAGCACATTGGTAGGTTCTTTCAGTGTAATGACATTCGAAGTGTATTCATACTGCCGGACATTGTTCTTTTCGTTCACAACCAACTCACCCAAAGGACCGTCCTCAGCCCAGATCATGACAGAAGACAGATCGTCAAGCACAGCCATCATAGTTGCAGGTCCTTCGGTTATGTGAAGTTGGTCTTCTTGAATACTTAACACCACTGCAGGTCCAACCGCTACCGGAGGGGGTGGAACTGTTACTTTTTTCGCTTGGGCATACATGCCTGTTGCACCGCACAGCAGCACCGCTGCTGTCGCGAGCCATAGTTTTGTCTTTCTCATTTTTGTAATTTATAATAGGTTAATAATCTGATGTTTTTCTTTTTCCATCACCTTACAAGTCTCCCCAAATCGGCAGTAAACAAGAGTTTGCCTAATATACCATACAAGAAAAGCGTAGAGACTTGTCGTGCTCATCACATATCTGGTATCGCCAAACACCACGCAAAAAGATGAACTGAGAAACAAATACCCCACGCTGTCGTATATTCCTTGTGAGGTACAGCAAGGCTGCACGTGGGATATACAAACAGAATGAGCGTCGCATTGTTTCTACCCTTTTTGCTGAAATTTTGGCGATTTCGATATGTGGGTAAAAGCAAGAAACGCATTCTTGACCCAAGGATTTCTCCCCTCAGGCGTTGCAAAAGTAGTAAATATATTTAAATAACATCCATAATGCATTACTTTTTTTTATTTATAAAAGACAAAAATCCATGCCGATTACAAATCGCCATAACGTAGATTTATACTATATAGGAGTTTGGCTAAACAGGTTGACCAGCTGATCCAATACCGCATAAGCATCATATACACAGCGATTTAATAAGGTCAACCCCAGCTGACCGGGTTGACCGTGGGGTGTACGATTTTACATATAAAAAGCGGCCTCATGTCCCCTATGGGGACTCCTCGAACTCCGCGCTTCGTTTGGAATGCTTGCGCTCGGCTTGCCCGAGAACTCCCTCCGCAAAGAACTCCTTTGTGTCGATAAACTGACAGTCGTCGCAACCGACGCTTTCATACCGCGTCGGCCCTCTATAAACAGAGGGAGAGTTGGAGAGTGCAGGAGAGTGCCATACGGGCAGCACAAGTCAGCTTGGGTTGACCTTGTTTATTTAATGATATACAGCGTATTACAGCGGACGAGGTCAACCGGCCAACTGATTTCGGTAAAGTGGTTTATTGTAGTTAAGAGGGTCATAACTGGTAGTGGTCAACTTATTGCAGCTGTCTGGCAAATCCAACAGAGCTGTCCGGCAAATCCAACGGAGCTGTCTGGAAGATTTGCTGGAGCTGTTTGGAAAAAAATACAGCCGTCCGATACAATGAGAGTAGCTAAACAGTTGCACGCGAAGAGCTACGCAGCAACATGCGATGGGCTTCGCAACAGGCTATGATGGGCTACACAACAGACTATGATAGGCTACGCACAGTTGTGGCTGCCGATTGCAAATCTGCCGCGACTTGAGATTTTTAGCCCCGACACCCCTATATAGGGGGGCTTACTCTATAACGCACTGCCCCATTATGCAACAAATGCAATAAAAAGCACTGGAATGTTTTTGTAGTACAAAACTAATTGTTATCTTTGCCTGTTGGTAATCAATATGCGAAATATCATAATCTCAAATTTATAACACAATGGATCAGGAACTTTTGAACCAAGTGACCGCAAAAGCCAACGAATGGCTCACCGCGGCGTATGACGCTGCCACACAGGCAGAAGTGAAGGCTATGCTCGAGCAGGACGACAAAACTCCGCTCGTAGACTCATTCTACCAGGACCTCGAGTTCGGTACCGGCGGCTTGCGCGGTATCATGGGCGTAGGTAGCAACCGCATGAACATCTACACCGTAGGTGCTGCTACACAGGGCCTCGCCAACTACCTCAACAAGAACTTTGCCGGCATGGAGCAGATCTCTGTCGTTGTAGGCCACGACTGCCGCAACAACAGCCGCCTATTCGCCGAGACCGTAGCCGACATCTTTTCGGCCAACGGCATCAAGGTATACCTCTTCGAGGACCTGCGTCCCACTCCCGAAATCTCATTCGCCATCCGTCACCTCGGTTGCCAGAGCGGTGTCAACATCACCGCCAGCCACAACCCCCGCGAGTATAACGGATACAAGGCCTACTGGGACGATGGCGCACAGGTGCTCGCCCCCCACGACAAGGGTATCATCGACGAGGTGAACAAGGTGAAAGCAACGGACATCAAGTTCCAGGGCAACAAGGAACTCATCCAGATCATCGGCGAAGATGTAGACAAGGTATACCTCGATGCCATACACACCGTAATGATTGACCCCGAGGTAGTAAAGCGTCATGCCGACCTCAAGATCGTATACACTCCCATCCACGGTTGCGGCCGCGTACTCATCCCTACAGCATTGGCCGACTGGGGCTTCACCAACGTGAACTGCGTAGCCGAGCAGATGGTCAAGGACGGTGACTTCCCCACCGTAATCTCGCCCAACCCCGAGAACCCCGAAGCACTCACCATGGCACTCAACCTGGCCAAGAAGATCGACGCCGACCTCGTGATGGCCTCCGACCCTGACGCCGACCGTGTAGGTATCGCCTGCAAGAACGACAAGGGAGAGTGGGTACTCATCAACGGTAACCAGACCTGCATGATGTATCTCTACTACATCATCACCCAATACACAAAATTAGGCAAGATGACCGGCAACGAGTTTGTAGTAAAGACCATCGTGACCACCGAAGTCATCAAGGAAATAGCCAAGAAGAACAACTTAGAGATGCTCGACTGCTATACCGGCTTCAAGTGGATTGCCCGTGAGATCCGTCTGCGCGAAGGCAAGCAGACCTACATCGGCGGCGGTGAAGAGAGCTACGGATTCCTCGCCGAAGACTTCGTGCGCGACAAGGATGCCGTATCGGCATGCTGCCTCATTGCCGAAGTAGCCGCATGGGCCAAGGACAATGGCAAGAGCCTCTACGAACTGCTCATGGATATCTACGTAGAGTACGGCTTCTCCAAGGAGGTAGCCATCAGCGTGGTGAAGCCCGGTAAGAGCGGTGCCGACGAGATAAAGCAGATGATGGAGAACTTCCGCACCAATCCTCCCCGCGAGATGGCTGGCATCCCCATCGTATGCAGCAAGGACTACAAGACCCTCGAAGCACGCGACGGTGAAGGCAACGTGACCAAGCTCGACATGCCCGAGACATCCAACGTACTGCAATACTTCACAGCCGAGGGCGACAAGGTATCGGTACGCCCCTCAGGCACCGAGCCCAAGATTAAGTTCTACATGGAGGCCAAGGGTACAATGAACTCTCGTGAAGAGTATGCCGAGGCCGATGCGAAGGCTGCTGCCAAGATTGAGGCCATGAGAAAATCATTGGGTATATAATCAGCAAAAGAATGAATGTACAATTAGTACGCTGCATCAGCGTATTGCTGACAGGCGTCTTATTCCTCACATTAGGAGACTCAGCATTGAGTCTCCTAATCACCATTGTGGGAATCTTGTTCATGATTCCCGGAGTGGTATCGTTAGTCACCTATTTCCTTCATCGAGACCAGCACCCCATGTTCCCATTCGCAGCACTGGGCAGTTTCCTGTTAGGCTTATGGTTGGCTTTATCTCCGGCGTTCTTCATAAGCATATTCATGTACGTATTGGGAGGTGTACTGACAGCATTGGGAGTGTACCAGTTGGCCATGCTCCTCATGTCTTCACGCCTTTTACCCGTTGCGTGGCCCCTATATCTGTCCCCGACTCTGGTACTGCTATTGGGACTGTTCGTACTCTTCAACCCATTCGAAGCCGCCTCCCTACCCTTTATTATAATAGGTATAGGCTGTATCATCAGTGCATTCAACGACTTGGTTGCCATATACCGTGGCTCAAAGAGTAAAAAGAAGCCCACAACAGACATCGCCATCGAAGATGCCGAAATTGTTAAATAAAAGACGTTAACAATAAAAAAAGACGGTTAAGTTTTCTTAATCGTCTTTTTTGTTATACCTTTGCAATAATATAGGTATATAGTAACCTACCCATATAATAAAATGGATAATAAATCTATAAACGCTTAATATTATGTGTAAAAAGGCATTAGGGACGTTCCTAATGGGGACATTGTTTTTCTTTTGTTCATGCATAGACAACACCTACGACTTGAACAAAGGCATTGAAACAGACGTTAAAATCCAAGGTAACAGAGTAGCACTTCCATTGGGTAGCCTGCAAGCCATGAAGTTGGAATCGTTGCTCAGTGTAGAGGACAATGAGATGCTCTCGCTTATGGATGGAGTATATGGTATCTCTATAGAAGAAGAGATTGACCCCATTGCAATAGATATAGACGACATCACGTTGTCATTGGACCCCATTCCCTACTCTACAGAATTCAGTTTCTCAGAAGTAGAAATTCAGGACATTCATATAGATGGTATAGAAAAGGTTATCGATTTGTCTACCATTACAGACTTTTCCTTGGATGACTTGAATGAAAAATTACCCCATCTTCATGCAGAACATGCCTTGCATCTAACATTTGATGGAGAAGAAGAGCATAAGTCCGATGATATAGAAGCCCTATTGGCTGAGGCTAAAAAACTCGGGATTGAAAGCGTCAACATACCATTGAACGAGCATAAGGCGAGCATAAGCAAAGAGATTGATTGCCCTCTTTCTTTCGAACTTCCGGAACAGATTGAGCATGTAAATAATATCCTACTCACAGATAAAAATTCAGACTCCGAATCCGTGAAGGGTGCTCTTATGATATTTCATCTTGACCACCCCGAATTCTTTAAGGGGCTGGACATGACACTGACATTCGAGGCAGAGTTTCCCGAGATGTTCAAACTGTCCGAGCCCGAAGAAGCCCATAAATATGAGCTTAATGGTCATACGTTACGAATCAAGGACATGCCCGTACATGAAGACGTGATATTACAAGTATATATGGATGAAATGACAAATATACCTCATGAAAACGGAAAAATCTTCTGTGACCAACCCATAAAATATACACTGAGCTATGTATTTCATGGCACTATGACATTGAATACCGACATCGAACTGGAAGATTTGGAAATTGGTATAGGAGTGGATATCCAGTTAGAATGCCGCGATGCCATAGGAAAGACCAAACCGATAACTTTAGATTTTGAGAAACAAGAATTTGCATTCCCGATAAAACTGGAAGGAATTGAATATATCAATCGAATAAACTATGTAGACTTTGAAGCTTCGAAAAGCAAGATTTGCTTTGAAACATACATGGAACATGGATTCGAACCGTTAGAACTTGAAGAGGGAAGCTATATCGAATTACTTGTCCCAGAACAATTGGTATTAGATATGAGCAAGTCCGATATTCCCTCTGGAGCGGAATATAAGCCAGAAGCCCACTCTTTCCATATTTCAGATTTAGAGGCATTGCATAACAAGACATGGACATTAGCTCTTGACAGAATCGAAATCAATGAGGACATCAAGGACGGAGTTTTGAACATCAATGATTGTAAAATGATTGTCAGCCCATCAGCTGAGGGAGTTACATTTAAAGGAACGACAATCTCCCTCACCGAAGCACTCGAGAAATTGCATAGTGAGGTGAGTTTCAAGATGGCACCGATAGATCTGCATATATCAGATGCCTCTATAACTACCGACAAAATCAAGGCAGACATCAATGAGAAAGCCCTATTCTCCATAGAAGAGCCCATTGATAAAGGCATAAAACGAATCAAAAGAGTCGGATTTGAGGAACCTGTCGCTTTGGATTTACAGATGAAGCTTTCTGGTTTGGAAAATTTGGACATAACGGCCGACTTGAACCTCGACATCACACTTCCTTCATTCCTTTTAATCACAGATAAGGATTATGACGGTATAGAGATTGACGAAAACAACGTTGTGAAAATAAGAAAAAAATACAAATCGGGAGAGACACTGAAACTCAACCTCGAGGTGGAAGCTCTCGACTTCTCCACCATGGAAGGCGGATACCTTACTCCTAAAACTGAAGTTGATGGGAACACTTATCTGCAATACTCAACCGAAATCGAACTCATTGGTTCTGCAGCCGTAGAAAGCACTCAGTTGAGTCTCGACAAAATGGACAACGATTTTAAGTTTGATGCAAGTCTTTGTATCGGAGACATCAAGATAAAAGAACTCATAGGACTATACTGCGGTGAAATAGCACCGATTACAGGTTCTGTACCTTTGGGGGATTTGGGCGAAGATTTGGACATATTCGAAGAAGAGAATTCTATCAAGTTGTCTAACCCACAAATCAAAATAGTGTTTGTGAATCCTGTAAACATCGGTTTATTCTTAGACTTGCTAATAAAAGACAACAATGGCAAGGAACTGATTAAGAAAGATGCCATTAAAATCAATGCTGCACATTCTGAAAATGGACAAATCATCCCTGACACAACCAAACTGTTGATTACGAACAAAGAGATTCAAATGATCGGTTATCAAACCATTCTTATTCCAGACATTACAGATTTATTAGCCGATATGCCCGAATCAATAGAGTATTCTTTGATTCCCCGCATTGATGACACAGAAGACCAACATATCGATTTGACACAACCGTTCAGTTTCTCTGGCAAGTACTCGGTTGCTGTTCCATTCAAATTTGACGAACTCAATTTCATCTACTCAGATAAGATTAGTGGTATCAATGATGCTGATTTAGGAGAGATTACGGAAATGTTCACAATCAATGAACTTACTTTGTCGATGAACGTGCAGAATACCATGCCTTTTGAATTGACACTGTCATCCACCGCCTTAGACAAGAATGGCCATGAAATAGGTATTGATTTGACAGAGATCAAGTTGCCTGCTGGTAACGGAGACGAATTGAATGATGATGTAGAAAGCAAACAAGTAACCCTCTCTATGAAAGGTGATATGAATGAGATCTCACGTTTAGACCAGATAGCCTTCACCGTTCAGCTAAAGGGTGCTACTGAAACAGTCGGCGGTATAGCTCTGCGTCCTGAGCAAGGTATACATATCACCCAACTATCCATTGTTGTAGGTGGAGATATTGAGTTTGATTTCGAAGAGATGAGTAGCGAAGAAGAATAATTCTTGACATACGACTATTATGAAAAATATAAAATATATCACATTGCTGCTGTGCACAATGTTCGCTCTTGACAGCGCAGCACAGACCGCCAAGTCTGCCTACTTCCTTGATGGAACATTCCAGAACTCCAAGCTCAACCCCGCCATGAGGGCCGAACGCGGTTTCCTCTCTTTAGGAGTAGGCAATATGACCATAGGCACAAATGGTAATGTGGGGATCTCCCACTTCCTATTCCCTCTGGGTGACCAACTCACCACATTCATGAGCGGCACAGTGGATCAAGACAAGTTTCTCAGCCGCCTTCCTCAGTCTATCCGTTTCGGGCTGAACTGTGACGAGACACTGCTTGGTTTAGGCTTCAGAATGTTTGGAGGCTACACCTCTTTCAGTATATCCATGCACTCCAACACATCCATTGCACTACCCAAAGGATTCTTCGAGTTTGCCAAGAAAGGTTTCCAAGAAAGCCACTACAGTTTCTCCGGCATCAACATCAACACCATGAATTATGCAGCAGCTACTCTCGGTTATTCGCACGAAATCTATGATGGACTGAGCTTGGGTATCAACTTCAAGTATCTCGCAGGCTTAGCGTATGCTGATGCCACATTCGACAGATTCAATATCGAGATGAGTGGCGAGCAATGGATGGTAGAGGCCCATGCACAGGCTCAGGCTGCGATCTTCAGTGAAGTATATTTTGAAAATGACGACCGCAATCTTGATAATATTCAATTAGGAGCCTACACTCCTACAGCTACAGGATTCGCTGTAGACCTTGGCTTGGAGTACGACATGAGCGAATTTATATCCGGACTTACACTCTCAGCTTCAATATTGGACTTGGGTAAAATCAACTGGGGACACATGATGTCGCTCCAGAACGATGGCACTCCTGTAACATGGAAAGGTTTCACAGAAGCCGATATCAACGACATCAATACCTCTCTGGAAACAGAGATGGAGCAATTGGCCAAGGATGCCGAACAAATGATCGAGCTGAAAATCAACGACATTAAACCCGGAGCCACTAAGCTGGATGCCACCATGTACCTCGGTGCCGAGTACAACATGCCCTTCTTCCAGCCCTTGTCGGTAGCCTTTCTCTACGGAAAGAAGTTCTCGCCCTATGCGTATAGCGGATGGGAGGAATATCGCGGCTATGTCAACTTCGCCCCCTTCAAGTGGCTTGAGCTGTCGGCCAATGCCGGACAGACCACTTTTGGCACCAGTTGGGGTTGGATGTTCAATTTCCATCCACGCTGGATTTCATTTTTCATCGGAAGCGACTACATGATTTCCAATATCACTCCACAGTTCATCCCAGTCAACGATTTGAACTATCATATTACCCTTGGTATAGTCAAGCCCCTCGGCAGACGCAAGTAACCTATATTATATATCAAAAGGATGGAGCAGTCACACGTATTACAACTGGCTCATGAGCCGATCCCGATGGTTCGCATAGGCTTCATCGGCTTGGGCAATCGTGGTATGGCTACGCTACGCCGCTACCTCGCCATTGAGGATATCGACATCGTGGCCTTGTGTGATATCAATTCTACTCATCTTATCGAGGCCAATGTCCTGCTTAGTCAAGATGGCCGTTACCATCCACATATCTACGACAGTGCCAACGGCTGGCGCACCCTGTGTGAACGGGAAGATATCGACCTCGTATACGTCTGCACCGACTGGCTCACCCACACTCCTATGGCCTGCTATGCCATGGAGCACGGCAAGCACGTAGCCATCGAGGTACCTGCAGCAACCACGGTAGCCGAGTGCTGGCAACTCGTCGACACGGCTGAGCACACCCGCCGCCACTGCTTCATGCTCGAGAACTGTTGCTACGACACCTTCCACCAAGCCATGCTCACCATGGAGCAGAAGGGACTCTTCGGCACGCTCACCCATCTCGAGGGTGCCTATATTCACGACCTGCGCGGCCGTTCGGCCATCGATGGCCGCAAGGGATGGATGGCCCATCTCTGCGGACAGCATGGAGGCAACCCCTACCCTACACACGGCATAGGCCCCGTATGCCAACTGCTTCATATACACCGAGGCGACAGGCTCGACTATTTGGTATCACTCACCCCCGCGACCGATGCATTCCATGATGTATGTGTCAACAACACGCTCATCCGCACCGTCAAAGGCCGTAGCATCCTCTTGCAATACGATGTCACCACTCCCCGCCCCTACAGCCGCATGCAGACCATCTGCGGCACACGGGGCTTCGCACAGAAATATCCCCGCCTCTGCATCATGCTCGACGGTGAAGAGCCCCTCTACGATGAAGCTACCGATGCCATGGTAGCCCAATACACCCAGCCTCATATAGCAGAAATACAGGGCAAGGGCAATGCTCTGGGCGTGCCCAACATTATGAACTACACGATGGATTACCGCCTCATTCATTGTTTACGCCACGGACTACCGCTCGACATAGATGTCTACGACGCAGCCGAGTGGTCGTGCATCGCCGAGTTCAGCGAGCAGTCGGCCAAGAACGGAGGTATCCCCGTAAAGATTCCCGACTTCACACGGGGACGATGGAAATAACATAAATTGAGGAGACCAAACAACAAGAGAAATCAGATAACTCTCGAAGAGAATCGGGCTTCCCTTGAAGCATTGAAGACAAATAAACTGATTAAACAGGAATACTTATAAAAAATAGAGACACCTATGATAAGCATCTCTATACAAAGGGAAGCGGAAAGACAGGGATTCAAACCCTGGGAACAGTTACCCGTTCACCGCATTTCGAGTGCGGCCCGATCGACCACTCCGGCATCTTTCCGCTGCGAAATTACAACAAAAATTTAATATGGCATCATTGAAGTCCATTTTTTTAGCATAACAATGAAAATTTCTCTTATCCAAATGAATCTCGCTTGGTGTGATGCGCAAGAGAACTTGCGTCATGCCGAACAATTTATTATGAATCATCGTGGAGCCGATGTGTACGTATTGCCCGAGATGTTTACTACAGGCTTCTGTATGGAGCCCGAACGTATAGCCGAGCCAATGGAAGGTCCTACCTTACAGTGGATGCGTCGTGTGGCCGCTGAGGCCGATGCTGCTGTCGTTGGCAGTGTAGCCGCTATTGCTCCCGACGGAGGCTACAAAAATCGCATGTATTTTGTGGAACCCGATGGTCGCATGACTCATTACGACAAGCGTCACCTGTTTAGCTATTCGGGAGAGGACAAGCATTACGATGCTGGTACAGAGCGCGTTATCGTGGAATTTCGTGGAGTGCGTTTCTTTCTGCAAGTGTGCTACGATTTGCGTTTCCCCGTCTTTGGGCGTAATCTTGATGACTATGACGTGGCTATTTATGTTGCCAACTGGCCCGATAAGCGTCGTATGGCATGGGACACCTTGCTGCGTGCACGTGCCATCGAGAACCAGGCTGTAGTAATCGGTGTAAACCGTGTGGGTATCGATCCTATGTGTGTATACGATGGTGGCACGGCTGCCATCGACTTCTTCGGGTACGTAGCTGAGAAGTGTGACGACAATGCCGAACAGGTAATCACTTACGAAGTGAATATGGATGAGCTTCATCACTACCGTGACAAATTCCCTTCACTTTCCGACTCCGATGACTTCAGATTGTTGAAACAAGAATAAAAAAACAATCTGATATAATCTGAATACAAATAGGAGAACCTCGAGATTCTCCTATTTGTATTTATTGTCGTCTTCGTTGTTTGAAGATTACTGATACAAGAAGCGCTTAATACTCTTTTTCGGAGTTTTCTCAAACTCTTCGCTATGTATCTGCACGCTGGCAATCTGGCTGTATGCGGGCAAATTCTTGTTGAGTTCCTTACGGTTCTCCTCCATCTGTATGGCCACGTCCTTCACGGTCTTCTCCTCCTTGAAGGCCGTGTCGTAGTCGGGGTGGATGAGTGCCACGAGCTTACCGTCGCGGTGTACAATGAGCGACTCTGACACGTAGGGAAGGCTGTTGAGCTGATCCTCAATTTCCTCGGGGTAGATGTTCTGTCCCGAGGGGCCGAGGAGCATATTCTTCGAACGGCCTTTGATGAATACGTTGCCTTCCTTATCCATCACACCAAGGTCGCCGGTGTGATACCATCCATCGGCATCGATGGTCTCGGCCGTAGCGTCCTCGTTCTTGTAGTATCCGAGCATCACGTTGGGACCTTTGACAAGAATCTCGCCTGCAATGTGCTCGGGGTCAGAGGAGTTGATGCGCACAGTCATGCCATAAGCGGCCTTGCCACATGAACCGGGAACGAAGTTCTTCCAATCCTCATAGCAGATGATGGGGGCACACTCGGTGGCTCCGTACCCTACGGTATAGGGAAACTTGAGCTGATGGAGCAGGCCTTCGACCTCCTGGTTGAAAGCCGCACCGCCCACGATAACCTCGTAGAAGTTACCACCGAACGAAGCTATCATCTTTCCGCGCACAGCAGTGAGGATGGCCTCGTTGACGACAGGCACCTTGAGAAGGAACTTAGTGCCGGGCTTCTCGAGCTTGGGCAACACGTTCTTCTTGATTATCTTCTCGATGATGAGCGGAACGGCAACAATAATCGTAGGCTTGATCTCGTTGAGCGCCTGGAAGATAATCTTGGGTGAAGGTACACGGGTGAGGAAGTAGATGTGCATACCTACGGTAAGCTCGTAGACAAACTCGAAGGCCATACCATACATGTGCGCCATGGGAAGCATCGAAACGACGGTACTGCCCGCCTTGAGGCCGAGCACATGGTCGGCAAACTCCATATTGTTGGTCACGGCGCGATAAGGTATCATCACACCCTTGGAGAAACCCGTAGAACCACTCGTATAGTTGATGATAGCCAAGTCGTCGGGCTCATTGGCATGGTAATAACTCACCATGTTCTTCTCGAAACGATTAGGGAACTTCTGGCCGAAGAGTTCGTTGAGATGCTCGCGAGCGTATGTCAACTTCTCACTGCGGCTGATAATGAGGTCATAGTCCTCAATCCTCACAACGCCGAGCACATTGGGGACTTCGTCTTCGTTGAGATTTTCCCAGATGCTGTCGCTGATGAAAGCAAGCTTGGAATCACTGTGATTGATAATGTTGTGTATATTATCGGCCTTGAACTCGTGCAGTATGGGCACGGGCACCGCACCATAGGTGAGTGCCGCGAGAAAGGCCACGCCCCAGTTCGACGAGTTGCGTCCGCAGAGCGAAATCTTGTCGCCTGGCACAACGCCCACTTCATCGAACATGATGTGCAACTTCTCGATACGGCGTGCCACATCCTTATACTGCAAAGTAGCTCCCCTGTAATCGGTAAGAGCATCGCGGTCCCAGTGCTTTTTGATACTGTCTTCGATACGTAAGATAATGTCTTTTGCCATAGATGATTTGAGTTACTTATGGGTTTAACAATTGACAAATATACGGTTTATAATCTGCTTATGCAACTTTTGCCCTGCAAATGTTTTCAAGACTCGGAACCGCATATCCATTCTTTCATGCACAAAGGTACAAACCAATACCGAGAGCGCAAAATAAAACGCCCGTTTCCGCACCACAATCGTACTTGTGTGCAAGGAATGGGCATCTATGCCCCTACTTATCGTTCAGATGTTCACAGCCAGATAGGCAATATACCCTATATATACTAACAGGAAGATGGCACCCTCAACATGGTCTAACCTATAACGCTTGAAGGTAAACGCAGCCAACCACAGCATCGCAACGGCCACTAACACCATAACCATGTCTACCGTAGAAATGCTCTGTATCTCGAACGGTGAGATTGCCGCACTGGCACCGATGATGAGCAAAATGTTGAAGACATTGGAACCTATGACATTACCTAAGGCCAATTGGTTCTTGCCCTTCAGAGCTGCTACCACACATGTTGCCAACTCGGGCAACGAAGTGCCCAAAGCCATCAAGGTGATGGAAATGAACGCCTCGGACACATGGAAACGCTCAGCGATACTCGCCGTATGGTCCACGAAGAAACGACCACCAAAAATCAGCCCCGCCAGTCCCACGGCGATGAGTAGCAATGCCTTTCCCACAGGAATAGGCTTCGCATCGGAATCCTCCTCTACTCCACCCTTCGACGACTTGAACGAATCTGCCATAAAGACCACAAACAGCAACAGCAACAACAATGCATCGATGCGGGATATACCAGGCACATCGCCCAATAGTCCAAAGCCATTATACAACAGCACAATCAAGAGCAGCGAAACGAAAAAAGCAAAAGGAATGTCCTTGCGAATATTGCTCCGCGCAAAGCCTATGGGAGAAATAAGTGCCGTAACACCCAAGATGAGCAACATATTACAAATATTTGACCCCGTAACATTACCCAACGCCATATCGCCATGCCCACCGACAGCGGCCATAAGGCTCGACACCAACTCGGGCATCGAGGTGCCTATACCCACAATCGTCATTCCGATAACAAACTCGCTGATACCATACCGACGGGCAATACCCGAAGCACCATCCACTAACCAATCTGAACCGACAAGAATCATCACAAGTCCGGCCACAATAAAAAGCACATCTACAAACATGAAAAAAAATTATAACATAAATTATGCAAAGATACTACAACCTAAAAGGAGAACAAAATAAATCAAAAAAAACTGCAATAAATTTGCCTATTCAAAAAAGATGCCTTACCTTTGCACTCGCAAACCAAGGGTACCTTGGCCGAGTGGTTAGGCAACGGTCTGCAAAACCGTGTACGGCGGTTCGAATCCGCCAGGTACCTCAGCATAGGAGACATTGTTGTCTCCTATTTGTTTTATTTCTCCACATCTATCAAAAAAAGCAAGAAGCCCCACTACCGTAAAGGGGCTTGCCTTCATCTTCAATCATACGAAGAAGCCTCTCTATCTCAGCGTTGCATACCATTGACAAAACTGAGTTCCCTCACAAATTTCCCTTCAGCATCATACTCGATGAAAGTTCCATTACAAAGGTCATTTTCAAAAGTTCCCTCAATACGCGTACCATCGGGGCGCACAACCTTACCACGGCCATCCCTAAGTCCCTCCTTATAGCTACCCATATATATTGTACCATCAACCAGCGTCATACAACCCATACCATGAGGTAAATCATTAACCCACTCCCCCTCGTATACATCACCATTAGGCCACCGGCATACACCGTGTCCGTGACGTCTGTTTTGTACCCACTCACCATCATAGACCTCACCGCTGGGCATTTCATAGCGACCGCATCCCTCTATATCGCCATTCTTATATTCTCCCATATACTTACTACCATCCTCACAAGTATACACTCCATACCCTGAGCGCAAACCATCCACATACTCCCCCACATATACATCACCATCAACAAAACGATATTCGCCCTTGCCATGCTGAAGATTATCACACCATTGTCCCGTATACTCATCCCCATTGACATATAAAAAGGTACCTTCACCCTCTCGTACATCATCTTTCCAGTAACCATCATAGCTGGCGCCATCGAGCCAAAACATGCGTCCTCGGCCATGCTTGCGATCAAGATACCACTCTCCATTGTAATTGGAACCATCACAGTTCCAGATATACACTCCTGTACCATGACGCAATCCATTCTCCCATAAGCCAGTATAAGTATCGCCATTTACATAATACATCGTACCGAAGCCCTGTATCACATCTTTTAAGAATTCCCCTTCAAAACGATTCCCATCATTATAATAATAGGTACCGCGTCCATTACGCACATCCTTATACCACATGCCATCATATTTCTCACCATTAGCATAGGTCATTGTACCTTTTCCTTGACGTCGGCCATATTCAAACTCTCCTTGATACACCGTGCCATCAGTATATGTACGTTCCCCCTTGCCATGAGGACGCATTAACATCATCTCACCTACATATTGAGAACCATCACGTAAGATTTTGTTTTTCCGCGCTGTTAGCACCTTTCTTACTATCTGTCCCTCAGCAGCAAAAGGAACACAAAAAAGAAGTGCCAATATAAGAGACACTCCGTATATGATTCGTTTGTTCAATTCCATATATATGATACCTATAACATTTCTATTCTACCTTATTTGAGTGGACAAAGATACAATTTTTCTTGTAACCACCCAATACGATAGAAGAATTTAGATTCATATTCTCCTATTTCGCACTCACTTTCGTTTCTTTGTTGTATCTTTGCGGTAAACCGCGAAGATAGTTAGCACTCGCTGCAAATAAACGTTGTTTATTCGCTCGTTTGTTGAAATCTTTGCGGTAAACCGCGAAGATAGTTAGCACTCGCTGCAAATAAACGTTGTTTATTCGCTCGTTTGTTGAAATCTTTGTCCTAAATACTACAAAGTTATGGAAACGCATCTAAAAAAGTTCAATCCCTTCGTCAAAGACACCTCGTTCGTGAATCTCATGGCACGGCGCGTATTCAACGTGTTGCTCGTGGCTAACCCCTACGATGCCTTCATGCTCGAAGATGACGGGCGCATCGATGAGAAAATCTTCGAGGAGTACACCCGTCTGGGACTGCGTTACCCTCCCCGTTTCACGCAGGTAAGCACGCAGGAGGAGGCCACGCAGGCACTGCAGCAGATGCGTTTCGACCTGGTAATCTGTATGCCGGGCACAGACAACTCCGATGCCTTTGATATCGGCCGCGGCATCAAGGAACACTTTCCCGACACGCCCATCGTGGTGCTCACCCCCTTCTCGCACGGCATCACGCGCTATATGGAGCGGCAAGACCTTAGTCTCTTCGAGTATGTCTTCTGCTGGTTGGGCAACACCGAGCTGTTGCTCTCCATCATCAAGCTCATGGAGGACAAGATGAACCTCGACCACGACATTCGCGAGGGTGGCGTGCAGATGATACTCCTCGTAGAAGACTCCATACGGTTCTACTCCTCGGTGCTGCCCAACCTTTATAAATATGTATTGGAGCAGAGCCGCGCCTTCGCCACCGAGGCGCTCAATGCCCACCAGGCCACACTGCGCATGCGCGGACGCCCCAAGATTGTATTGGCTCGTAACTACGAGGAGGCCTGGCAGCTTTACGACAAATATCGTAACAATACACTGGGGGTCATCTCCGACGTGCGTTTCCCCATGCGCGAGGGAGGCACGAAGGTTGCCGATGCCGGTGTGCAGCTGCTGCGCGAGATACGCGCTTGCGACGAGTTTCTTCCTCTTATCATGGAATCCAGTGAAAGCGACAACCGCATGTGGGCCACCGAGGTGGGTGCAGGCTTCGTAGACAAGAATTCAAAGAAGATGAACATCGACCTGCGTGACCGCATAGAGCAGCACTTCGGATTCGGCGATTTGGTATTCCGCGACCCCGAAACGGGAGCCGAGGTGGTACGCGTACATAACCTGAAGGAACTGCAGGACAATATCTTCACCATCCCCGAAGACTCGTTCGTATACCATACGGCCCGCAACCACATCTCGCGCTGGCTCTGCTCGCGCGCCATGTTCCCCCTGTCGGAGTTTCTCAAGCGCATCACCCAGGACGAGTACGACGATGTGCTGGCCCACCGCCAACTCATCTTCGATGCCATCGTGCGCTACCGCAAGATGAAGAACCGTGGCGTGGTGGCCGAGTACCTACGCGGGCGGTTCGACCGCTTCTCCCACTTTGCCCGCATCGGTGAAGGGTCGCTCGGCGGCAAGGGGCGCGGTATCGCCTTCATTGACCATATACTGAAGAAGCACGCCGTGTTCGAATCTATCCCTGACGTGGAGGTACGCATCCCCAAGACCCTGGTGCTGTGTACCGACATCTTCGACCGCTTCATGGATGACAACAACCTCTACCCCGTGGCGCTCTCCGACGCGCCCGACGAGACCATCCTGCAGGCTTTTCTCGCCTCGTCGCTCCCTGAGGAGCTGCTGGGCGACATACAGACCTTCTGCGAGGTGGTGACGGGGCCCGTGGCCGTGCGCTCCTCGTCGCTGCTCGAGGACTCTCACTACCAGCCCTATGCCGGAGTGTATGCAACCTACATGATACCCGACCGTCCCGACAGCGAAGCTATGGCACGCCATATCGCTGATGCCATCAAGGGCGTGTATGCCTCGGTCTACTACAGTGGCTCCAAGGCCTACATGAACGCTACGAGCAACGTCATCGATCAGGAAAAGATGGCCATCATCCTGCAAGAGGTGGTGGGCGACAAGCACGGTACCCACTTCTACCCCCACTGTTCGGGCGTGGCACGCTCCATCAACTTCTACCCCGTGGGCGAGGAGACGGCCGACGAGGGCGTGGTGAACCTCGCGCTTGGATTGGGCAAACACATCGTCGACGGCGGCAAGTCGCTTCGCGTGTCGCCAGCCCATCCTGCCCATGTAATACAGACCAGCGAACCACAGCTGGCACTGAAGGAGACACAAAGCACCTTTCTTGCTCTCGACCTTGCAGCGGCCAACAAGCCGGTATCGAAGGACGAGACCTTCGACCTCGTGCGTCTCACCGTGCGCGAGGCCGAGGCTGACGGCACGCTCGACTGGATTGCCTCGACCTACGTGCGCGACGATGACATGATCTACGACACCCCCCATATGCGCGGTCGCAAGCTTGTCACCTTTGCCGGTGTACTCCGTTACGACGCCTTCCCCCTGGCCAAGATCGTACAACTCGTATTGCAGTACGGAGCCAACGAGATGCGCCGCCCCGTAGAGGTGGAGTTTGCTGCCCGCTTTGGTCAACAGTCAACAGTCAACAGCCAACAGTCTGATGGTAATTCTCAATTAAAAGGAATCTTCTACCCCCTCCAGATACGCCCCATTGTAAGTGCCCGAGAGTGTATTGACGAGGATCTCACCACTGTACCCGAGGCTCAGCGGCTACTCTATTCTACCCGCTCATTGGGCAATGGTATCATCACTGATGTGCACGACATCATCTATCTCAAGGAGGGGGCCTTCTCCATGCCGGCCAACCGTACTATTGCCGAGGAGATACGCAACCTCAACCGCTCGTTTGCCGAGCAAGGCACAGGGTATATCCTTGCCGGCGAGGGCCGCTGGGGAAGTTCAGACATAGCCTTGGGTGTACCCGTGGAATGGGCCGACATCTCGGCCGTGCGCCT
This sequence comes from Bacteroidaceae bacterium, assembly GCA_017517925.1. Taxonomy (GTDB): domain Bacteria; phylum Bacteroidota; class Bacteroidia; order Bacteroidales; family Bacteroidaceae; genus UBA1189. The sequence continues at coordinate 36,177 of JAFWXS010000084.1, forward strand.
CATCGCCGAACTCAGCACCGATGGACGTCACATAGAACCCTCGCAGGGTACACACTTCTTCCAGAACCTCACTTCATTCGGTGTGGGCTATCTGACCATCGACGGTGGCACCTCACGCGAAGTCTTCGACCGTGCTTGGCTCGACACCCAGTCTGCCGTATGGGAGAGCAGCCTCGTGCGCCACGTACATAGCGACACGTCCTTCACTATCAAGATGGACGGTCTGCATGGTATCGGTGTGGTAGAAAAGACAAAGCAATGATTATTCCACATATCTTATAAGAAAACATTATGTCCACAAGAACAACTATAATTACTTTTCTATGTCTTTGTTCGACCCTGTTCTCCGGATGCAAGCACAAGGAGAATACCGCACAATTCATTACTACAGAAGGCACACAATTCATTAAGCAAGGAGTCCCCTACACCTTCATCGGATGCAACATTTGGTATGCCTCCATACTGGGTTCTACGGGACAGGAAGGCGACCGCGAGCGCTTGTGCCGCGAGCTCGACGAACTAAAGGCTTTGGGCGTGACCAATGTGCGCATACTCACCGGCCCCGATGCGGGCAGCGACCATGCCAACCCCGCCAAGCCCTATTTGCAATCAGCACCGGGCGTACTCAATGACACCATACTCGAAGGATTGGACTTCACTATCGCCGAGTTGGAAAAACGCGACATGGAAGCCGTCATCTACCTCAACAACGCTTGGGACTGGAGCGGAGGCTACGGATTCTACCTCAAGGAATGTGGCTATGGTGACTCGCCCAATGCCAACATCGAGGGTGGCTATGACCGCTACATGGACTACTGCGCCAACTTTTCGCGCGACACCGTAGCACAGGAGCTTTATTATAGGTATATAGAACAAATCGTTTCGCGCCGCAACACCGTCACCGGACGACTCTACAAGAATGAACCCGCCATCATGGCCTGGCAATTGTGCAACGAGCCGCGCCCCTTTGCCAAAGACAACAAGGAGTCATTCGCTCAATGGATAGCCCGCGCAGCAGCACTCATCAAACGCATCGACCCGAACCATCTGGTATCGACTGGCAGTGAAGGGAGCGTGGGGTGCGAAGGCGACATCGAACTCTACAAACGCATTCATGCCGACCCTAACATCGACTACCTGACCATACACATCTGGCCCGTGAACTGGGGATGGGCATCGCGCCAAGACCCAGACAAGGACATTGAAAATGCCTGCATGAAAACTAACCAATACATAGTAGCCCATTCCAGAGTGGCCACCCAACTGGACAAACCGATGGTCATCGAGGAGTTCGGATTTCCACGCCAAGGCAATCAGGCAGGATTGGACATTCCCACAGATAGCCGCGACAAATACTACCGGCATGTCTTCAGACACTTGGAAATCAGCATAATGGACCGCAGTCCCATCGTAGGCTGCAATTTCTGGGGATGGAGCGGCACAGGACGTCCCCGCGATCTCGTGTGGCAAGCAGGAGATGACTACTTGTGTGACCCACCACACGAACCGCAAGGATGGTATTCGGTATTCGATTGCGACAGCACCACCATAAAGAATATCAAGAGTGTGGCAGAAAGAGTAAAAGATATCAGGAACGATCTAAACCCCAGATAAACCGTACAAACCACCTGAGAGCCCTATCCATATGCGTACCACCCTACTTTCCCTGCTGCTACTGAGCAGCCTCGCAATATCAGGCCAGCGTGTTACCAATAAAGTCAACCCCTTCATCGGTACCACCAACTACGGCACCACACATCCCGGAGCAGTGACACCCAATGGGATGATGTCGGTAGTGCCTTTCAATGTCATGGGATCGGACCTCAATATCTACGACAAGGACAATCGTTGGTGGTCGGCCCCCTATGAGCACACCAACAAGTACTTTACCGGTTATGCCCACGTCGCATTGAGCGGTGTGGGATGTCCCGAAGCATCATCGTTGCTGGTGATGCCCACCTCAGGAACACTCGATGTAGACTATCTCAACTATGGCTCAGAGTATACAGACGAGAAGGCCTCGCCCGGCTATTACACCAACCGTCTCACCAAGTATGGCATCACCACCGAAGTGACCGCCACACCGCGTACCTCGTGTGAACGCTACACTTTCCCTGAAGGAGAAGGCCACATACTCCTCAACCTCGGACAGGGGCTCACCAATGAATGCGGAGCCATGGTACGCCGCGTTAGCAGCACCGAAGTAGAGGGCATGAAACTTATGGGCACTTTCTGCTACACCACACAAGCGGTATTTCCCATCTACTTCGTACTACGTGTATCCCACGAACCCTCTACATCAGGCCCATGGAAATATCAGCCCGAGCTACAAGGTGTGGAGGCCGCATGGACTCCCGACGATGGCACCTACAAGCTATACGAGAACTACCACCGCGAAATAGCAGGTGACAACATCGGATACCACTTCAGCTACGATGACCTGGCCGAAGGCGAACAGATAACCGTACAGATGGGCGTATCGTTCGTCTCCATGGAGAATGCCCGCAAGAACCTCGAAGCCGAGCAGCAGAGCAAGGACTTTGACCGCATACATGCCGATGCCGTGGCCCAGTGGGAGAACGACCTGGGACGCATACGCATCGAAGGGGGTACGCCCGACCAGCAAACGGTATTCTACACCGCACTATACCACGCACTCATACATCCGAGCATCATCAATGATGTCAATGGTGAATATCCCAAGATGGAGAGCGAAGAAACAGGAAAGGCCGACAATATACGTTACTCGGTGTTCTCCTTGTGGGATACCTATCGCAATCTGCACCCCCTGCTCACGCTTGTCTATCCCGAACGACAGACCGATATGCTACGTACATTTGTAGGCATGTACGACGACTGGGGATGGTTACCGCGATGGGAACTCTTCGGACGTGAGACCTACACCATGGCAGGCGATCCTGCCGCTGTCGTCATCGCCGACAGTTGGGTGAAGGGGTTGCGCGACTTTGACATTCACACAGCCTACGAAGCCATGCTCAAATCGGCCACGACAGACGGCCAGCACAACCCCATACGCCCCGATATAGATCCTTATGTCAATAAAGGATATATCCCTGTCGGATATTTCCAAAACGATCTCTCCGGTGACAATTCGGTATCACACGCTTTAGAGTACTGTATGGCCGACTTTGCCATTGCCCAACTGGCCGACTCACTGGGTGACAAGGCACGTGCCAAGGAGTTCATGCGGCGCGCACAGAGCTACCGCCGCTACTACAACAAGGAGTACGGCACCCTGCGTCCCCTCACTGTAGATGGAGAGTTTCTGAGCGATTTTGACCCTGCCACGGGCAAGCACTTCGAGAACGTACCGGGATTTCACGAAGGTTCTGCATGGGCCTACACCTTTGCCGTGCCCCACGACATAGAGGGTCTCACCCGGCTCATGGGCGGGAAGCAACGCTTTGTACACAGTCTGCAGAGCGTGTTTGACAACAACTACTACGACCCTGCCAATGAACCCGACATCGCCTACCCCTACCTCTTCAGCCGCTTCAAGGGCGAGGAGTGGCGCACACAGCGTGAGGTACGCCGTCTGCTCGACACTTACTACCTGAACGCCACCCACGGTATTCCTGGCAATGATGATACAGGCACCATGTCAGCTTGGGCCGTCTTCTCCATGATGGGCCTCTACCCCGACTGCCCAGCCACGCCCTACTACACCCTCACCACGCCTACTTTTGATAAGATAAGCATCCATACAGCGCAAGGCACAACTACTCTCCTCACTCATCGTGCCGACAGCACTCATCTCTATATAGACCGAATCAGTCTCAATGGCAAACGATGCGACTACCGTATCAGTCATAGCGAGCTCACAGGAAGTACGATAGAGATAACGACAACCAACAGAAAATAAAGAAAGCCTAACAATGATACGCCAGACCACCTTTCACCTCGCCTCCAAGCGCCGCGGTTGTCATTTGGTAACCCGCGAGATACTGGGGCATCTGCCTGCTCCCCTACCCCAGACAGGACTGCTCAACCTTTTCGTACAGCACACCTCATGTGCCCTATCCATCAACGAAAATGCCGATCCCGATGTACGTACCGACCTTAGCCGCATCATGGACCGTCTTATCAAGGAAAACGAGTCCTACTACACCCACATTATGGAAGGGGCCGACGATATGCCGGCCCATGCTAAGTGCTCTCTCTTCGGAGCATCACTCACCATCCCCATCACCAACGGCAGACTCAACCTCGACACCTGGCAGGGTATCTACCTCTGCGAATTCCGCAACTATGGAGGTGAACGCCGTATCGTGGCTACGGTGTATGAGTAATCAGTCACGCAAATTGAGTTCCACGATATAATCCGTCCCCGAGGGCACCTCATCGAAGAAGATAGTCACACCCTCCTTCGAACGTTTTGTCTTCAACGGCTGCTTGGTATCGAATACGAACGCCTCTTTTACCTTACTTTGAATGGGTAAAAGGAGTTCCTTGGCCCCAAGGTCGAAGATATGCACGAAGAGACGATTGCCCTTGCGTGTAGTCACACCCCATTCCTGAGCGGGCACATCACCGGCAACAGTACCATATATGGTTTCTCCATAACGACTTGTCCACTCACCTAATGCCCTGAGGCGGTCTATAGCCGCAGCCGGGAGTTCGCCATTAGGCTGGGGTCCTATGTTGAGCAAGAGGTTTGCCCCCTTACCCGAAGTGCTCACAAGGTAACGTATCAATGTCTCGGCACTCTTGTAGTTCTGGTCTATAATCTTATATCCCCACATGCCGTTCATCGTCTGGCATGTCTCCAGCGGCAGTCGGCTGACATCCTGCCCCGAGAGTCCGGCCTTGTTTTCACCGGGGAGGTCACGTTCGAAAATCTGTATATCCTCACCTTCCACGGGTGTCTGATGGTGGTTGTTCCCCACGAGACATGCCGGTTGCAGGCGATGGATAAGTGCATATTGCTCTTCGAGTTGCCAGTCGAAAGGTATGGAGTCCTGGTCATGATCCCACATTCCGTCAAACCATATCGCACCTATCTCTCCATAGTAAGTAAGCAGTTCGGTGAGCTGACGGTTCATGAAAGCATAGTACGCGGGCCAGTTGGATTTCTGGGGCTCCTTGCCTGTACCGCGTCCCGTACGTCCTGCAGGGTAGTCGTCGCGTGTCCAGTCGATATGCGAATAGTAGAAATGCAGTTTGATACCCTGCCAGTGACACTCATCGGCCAGTTCCTTGATGACATCGCGCTTGAAAGGGGTTGCATCCACAATATTGTATTTCGACTGGTCGGTATCCCACATCGAGAATCCATCGTGATGGCGCGAAGTGAAGCAGATATACTTGGCTCCAGCCGCCTTGATAGCACTCACCCACTCCTTGGCATCAAAGTTGGCAGGATAGAATGCCGATGCCGCCTTGGCATACTCCTTATTATCAATATTGGCATTGGTCATGTACCACTCGCCTTGAGCAAACATGCTGTATATGCCCCAATGGATAAAGATGCCCAACTTGCTGTCGGCAAACTCCTTCCGCGCCTTGAGATTCTCCGGTGTTGGCACATATGCCTTCGGATTCTGTGCCATTGCGTGCCATGCAACCCAAACTGTTAATATGACGACAAACACCTTCTTATTCATTACGTTGTTCATAATATCATTTTTGTGGTGCAAGGTACAAAGATTTTTTTATATCCGCAAGGTTTTACCCATAGAACACACTTTGAAGATAAAATCAACAAAAGAATCCTCATCAATACAAGATAACATAAAACCAAACAACTTTTTCTTCCACACATCTTTCACCATTTCAAATAAATCACTACTTTTGCAGCCAACGTTAAAAAAACGAAAAACAAACACATAGAATATGATGCAGATTTCATTCGTTGACATTATTGAATTCATCGGCACCTTTGCCTTTGCCATCTCCGGCATCCGCCTGGCCTCTGCCAAGCAGTTCGACCTCTTCGGAGCCTACGTGGTAGGTCTCGTGACCGCTATCGGCGGCGGTACCATCCGCGATGTGCTGCTCGATGTCACCCCCTTCTGGATGACCGACACCATCTACCTCATCATCACCGCCTTTGCCTTGCTGTGGGTGATGGTATTCAGCAAATACCTGGTGAAGATGAACAACACCATCTTCCTCTTCGACGCCATCGGCCTGGCGCTCTTCGCTGTGGTAGGTATACAGAAGACACTCGATGCAGGCTATCCGCTGTGGGTAGCCACCATCATGGGTACCTTCACCGGTGCCGCGGGCGGTGTGCTGCGCGACGTGTTCATCAATGAGATACCCCTTATCTTCCGTAAGGACATCTACGCCATGGCCTGCGTGATGGGCGGCTTTGCCTACTGGATATGCGGACGAATAGGTTGCGACTCCATCGTGACACAAGTTACGTGCGGTGTATGTGTATTCCTCACTCGTGTACTGGCAGTGAAGTTCCACGTCAGCCTGCCTACACTGAAGGGTGAGGAGGAGCACCATAAATAATGGCAGGAATCTACATCCACGTCCCTTTCTGCCAGAGTAGATGCGCCTATTGCGACTTCTACTCCACTACCCTACTCACCCATCGCGAAGCCTATGTCGATGCCGTATGCCGTGAGTTGCAGCACCGCCTGCCCGAGCTGAAAGGCGAAGCGGTGAAGACCATCTATTTCGGTGGCGGCACACCGTCGACATTGACAATCAAGGAGTTGAGGAGAATATTGGAGTACATCTTTCAACTTTCATCTTTCAGCTCTCAACTCGAAGAGATTACCCTCGAAGCCAACCCCGACGACCTCACCGAAAAGTATGTAGAGGATCTGCGCACCCTGCCCATCAACCGTGTGAGCCTCGGCATACAGTCGTTTCACGACCGTACACTGCGCCTCGTGGGCCGTCGCCACACCGCACAGGAGGCCATCGATGCCGTGCGTCGCTTGCAGCAAGCAGGGCTCACCAACATCAGCATCGACCTCATCTACGGGCTCCCCAGCGAGACACTCGACGACTGGGCCTACAGCCTCGACCAAGCCATAGCCCTCGGCGTGAAGCACATCTCGGCCTACCACCTCACCTATGAGGAGGGCACCCACCTATGGCGTATGCAGGAGCAAGGCTTGGTGTCGCCCATCGACGAGGAGCAGAGCGTACGTTCCTTCGAACTACTGCGAGAGAAACTGCTCGCCACAGGCTACGAGCACTACGAGATATCCAACTTTGCCCTACCCGGCTACCACTCGCGCCACAACAGCAGCTACTGGCAAGGCATTATATATATAGGTATAGGACCAGGCGCACACTCCTATGACGGATACAACCGCCGTTGGAACCTCGGCAACCTCACCGACTACATTGCCACACCGCAAGACGCAGATGTACCCCACGAGGTGGAGCACCTCACCACCGACGAGCGGTACGACGAGCGCGTCATCACAGAGCTGCGCACGGCACAAGGCATCAACCTCAACACCTTGAAAGCCGACCTCGGCGAACGCTACCACACCCACTGCCTACATGCCGCCACCCCCTACATCCATCGAGGGCAACTTATCCACACCGCCGACGAATACCTACGGCTAACCCCCGACAGCATCTTCGTGAGCAATGCCGTGATGCGCGATTTGCTATGGTAGCTAACCCCGTGGCTACGTTCTTTCCTTTAGTGTCCGCAGCATCCGTTGTATACCTGAATTCGGTATATCCATTCTCCGTGAAGGGTCTACCCGATTTTGAGAATGGGTAGAATCATTTTTACGAAGGTTCACCCGATTTATCGCAGGTTCTGTAGCACATTATCGCACCTGCTCCGAGGATTTTTCTCAGGTGCGATAACTCTCGGGAGAGCCTGCGAAAAATAAAGTTTGCTTTATTGTTTGCCAATTCTCAATTTATGTTTACTTTTGCAATGTTCGCGCTGAATCCCTACCATTGTTGAGGAGGAAGCATGGACAAGACATATTGAAAGGCGTTTACTACGCTTTGGTTTTGACGTTCTGAAATCCTGGAAAAATTTCGAAACGCAAGTCAAAAACAAAGCAACGGTGAATGCCCCTTGGTTGTGATATACACAGCCCTCATTGTGTCAAGGCCATTGGTGTACCCGTACACCAATGGCAACTTTGGGCACAGCAGGGTTGTTGATATACTTACAGCGTGGGGCTTTGACGTTGCTCGTTCCGACTTGCAGGGCAATTCCAGGAGCCTCAGAACGTGGAGCGAGCGACAGTGAAGGGCTTCACGTCTTTTTTTTGTGTCTTCATATTACCTTGTTTGATAATATTCGGTTGCTGTAGTCCTCGGCCGTAAACAGATAGCCTATGGCCATCGAAGTAGACATACTGGAGGACTATATCTACAACATATCCCCCGAGCTGCTCACCACCCTGCTCAAGGACCACACCACGAGCCGAGAGGGAGAACCGCAGCGCAACATCTTTTGGGCCACCTCGGACTACGAACATCTGGGCGAGGACTACGGCTACCATTCCCCCATACTTCCCC
>JAFWXS010000085.1 GCA_017517925.1 Bacteroidaceae bacterium
ATCAGGGTGTGGCCGCTGAAAACGATGCCACCGTGCTGGATCGCGAACCTTCCTGCAAGGAAGAAGCCATCATCATGGAGCGCATCGCCCTCTCTCTGAAGAACGATCCTCAGCGCTGGCACCGCGTGGCCGCCAAGATCCGCGGCGTGTCTGAAGAAACCACCACTGGTGTGCATCGCCTCTACCAGATGGAACGCGAAGGCAAGCTGCTCTTCCCCGCCATCAACGTGAACGACTCCGTCACCAAGTCTAAGTTCGACAACCTGTACGGCTGCCGCGAATCCCTCGCCGACGGCATCAAGCGCGCCACTGACATCATGGTGGCCGGCAAGGTCGTGGTCATCTGCGGCTACGGCGATGTGGGCAAGGGCTGCGCCGCCTCCATGCGCGGCTTCGGCGCCCGCGTTCTCGTGACCGAGATCGACCCCATCTGCGCCCTTCAGGCCGCTATGGAAGGCTATCAGGTCGTGACCATGGAAGAAGCTCTGCCCTACGGTGATATCTATGTCACCTGCACCGGCAACTGCGACGTCATCACCGGCGAACACATGAACGCCATGAAGGACGAAGCCATCGTGTGCAATATCGGTCATTTCGACAGCGAGATCCAGATGTCCTGGCTCGAAAGCCATCCTGAATGCCGTAAGATGGAGATCAAGCCTCAGGTGGACAAGTGGTTCATGCCTGCCGGTCACTCCATCATCGTGCTTGCTGAAGGCCGTCTCGTGAACCTCGGCTGTGCTACGGGCCACGCTTCCTTCGTGATGTCCAACTCCTTCACCAATCAGGTGCTCGCTCAGCTCGACCTCGCCCAGAACGAACGTGAACCCCGCGTCTACACCCTGCCCAAGAAGCTGGACGAAGAAGTGGCCCGCCTCCACCTCGCCCGCCTCGGCGCCCATCTCACCACCCTCACCCAGAAGCAGGCCGACTACATCGGCGTGTCCGTCGAAGGCCCCTTCAAGGGCGAAATGTATCGCTACTAAGATTGAAAGTGGGGAGGCTCTGCCTCGCCTAGACAAAGCCGGGGAGGCTCTGCCTCCCCAAGCCCCTCCGGCAGGGGAATGATTCCCCTGCCCCCTCATTTACGAAGCCGTTCCAGAAGCTCTCGCATCTGGAACGGCTTCGTGTTATGAGATGAGCAGGATTCCCCGTAAGTGAGGTGTGTATGGAACGTGATGACCTTCTAAATATTTTTGAAGTTGAAAAAGAGTGTAATTATAAAGATGAGCATTATAGTGTTCGCGATAATGGTGCTATTTTGCGCCATTCTAAAGAAGGAAAAAAGTCGAGAAAACTTGATAACAAATGGACATTTGGAACCCCTGACTCTAAAACTGGCTATCTCATATACGGAGGTGAACGAGTTCACCGAATAGTAGCAACCGCCTTTCACGGTGAACCTTCTAACTCCGAATATGTTGTAGATCATATTGATACTAATCGGCAGAACAATCGGCCAGCAAATTTGCGATGGCTTACTCGTTTAGAGAATATTCTTTTTAATGATATCACTCGAGCAAAGATTGAGGCTCTCACAGGTCTTCCCATTAGAGCGATTTTTAGTAATATTGCTATTCTTCAGTCCTATATTCTTCCTCCTAACTTATCATGGATGGGTACGGTGTCTAAAGAAGAAGCAGACAAGGCGTTATCTTCTTGGGATGCTTGGGTGAACAGAAATAAATATAGTCCAATACAGTTTACACATCCTCCCAAAGTAAAATGGGTTGGTTTTTACCCCCTTTACCCAAGTAAAATATATCCTGATGCCATTATTGATTATCTACATAATTTAAAAGCAGGTGTAATATTTTATGAAAGTAATATTTTTACAACAAAGGTTATTAAGGCTGAGTTGTCAAATAATAGGTATTCAATATTTGTAAAGGGGTACACGTGGAATAG
>JAFWXS010000086.1 GCA_017517925.1 Bacteroidaceae bacterium
CAAGGCTGCTGAGCTTTCAGGCGACTTCGCTGATTTGATGGCTCTCTGTGAGAAATATACAAAGCTCGTTGTTCGTACCAACGCTGATACTCCCCACGATGCACAGGTTGCTCGCGACTTCGGTGCTGTAGGTATCGGTCTCTGCCGTACAGAGCACATGTTCTTCGAGGCTGAGAAGATCGTTGCTATGCGTGAGATGATCCTTTCACAGGATGCTGAAGGCCGCAAGGCTGCTCTCGCCAAGTTGTTGCCCTATCAGAAGGCTGACTTCTACGGTATCTTCAAGGCAATGGATGGCTGCCCCGTGAACGTACGTCTCCTCGATCCTCCCTTGCACGAGTTCGTACCCCACGATCTTAAGGGTCAGGAAGAGATGGCTAAGGCTATGGGCGTAACTGTAGAGTACATCAAGCAGCGTGTTGACAGCCTCTGCGAGGCTAACCCGATGCTCGGTCACCGCGGTTGCCGCTTGGGTAACACCTATCCCGAAATCACTGAGATGCAGACTCGCGCCATCCTCGGTGCAGCTATCCAGTTGAAGAAGGAGGGTCACGATCCCCATCCCGAAATCATGGTTCCTCTGACAGGTATCCTCTACGAGTTCGAGGCTCAGGAGAAGGTAATCCGCGAGACAGCTGCAGCCCTCTTCGCAGAGGAAGGCGAGAGCGTAGAGTTCAAGGTTGGTACCATGATCGAGATTCCTCGTGCTGCTCTTACCGCTAACCGCATTGCAAGCCGCGCTGAGTACTTCTCATTCGGTACCAACGACTTGACACAGATGACCTTCGGTTACTCACGTGACGACATCGCTTCATTCCTCCCCGTATACTTGGAGAAGAAGATCTTGAAGGTAGACCCCTTCCAGGTTCTCGACCAGAACGGTGTAGGTCAGCTCGTAGAGATGGCTGTAGAGCGTGGTCGCGCTGTACGTCCCGAGCTCAAGTGCGGTATCTGTGGTGAGCACGGTGGTGAGCCCTCATCAGTTAAGTTCTGCCACAAGGTAGGCTTGAACTATGTATCTTGCTCTCCCTTCCGTGTGCCCATCGCACGTCTTGCTGCGGCGCAGGCTGCTGTTGAGGAGGCTTAATCTGCATAAGATAGCTACATATGACGAAGGGTTTGCTCCTTATGGGGCAAACCCTTTTTATGTATGTAATGAAAGCTAAACATCTGTTGTTGTTTCTTGTTTATAGGAAATGGTATAGAATAACGTGTATATGAATAAACAAGGAGTACAGTTTGCGTTTCACCTCTCGGCATTCATGCTGTCGCTGTTGCTTGTCATCAGCATTTCTATAGATACCTTCCGTGGCATTCCTTTCTATGATGATGCCAATTACCTGGATCTTCAGTTCTGGATATGCTTGTTGCTTATGGTGCTGTTTTTCCTTGAAGTATACAATGCAGAAGATTCGTGGCGTTATTTGGGACGTCATTTCTTCTTTCTATTGCTTGTAGTGCCGTACCTTACACTGTTTGATTGGTGGGGAGTAGAGTTGTCTAATCAGGCAGAGTTCCTGTTTCGCTTTATACCTCTTGTGCGTGGGTATATAGCTTTTACGGTAATTGCTTATGGCTTGTTGCGTGATTTGGTGGCAGGATTGCTCATTACCTATATCGTGGTGTTGTTCTCATTTATTTATTATTGTAGTCTTATCTTCTACGTACTTGAGGTGAATGTTAATCCCATGTTGCATAGCTTTTGGGATAGCTTGTGGTATTCCTGTATGACAGCTACCACAGCTGGGTGTAATATCTCGGCTGTGACAACTGTCGGTAAGGTTGTCTCCGTGCTGTTGGCTTTAGCCGGTATGATGTTGCTCCCCGTATTTACGGTATATCTAACCGATCTTATTCGTACGGGTAAAGTGCATGGTAAGGATGATGTAGGGATAGAACAGGTGTCTTAGGAGTGTTTGTTGGGCCGGCCTGATGTGGAGCCATATATAATATAAAAAGCTTACCGATTGGTAAGCTTTTTCTTTGAGCCTCTTGTCGGATTCGAACCAACGACCCCGAGATTACAAATCACGTGCTCTGGCCAACTGAGCTAAAGAGGCGGGTGGGTAAGCAATCTATATCGCGCCGCTACGACCTAATACCTTTGCTGCGGTCAGGCCCTGGAGGGTTCAAAGGGAGCTGGCCGTATAGGACTTACCCATTTTGCGAGTGCAAAGTTAGTGCAAACCGAACGAATTTCCAAATTTATTTGAGAAATTCTGAGGTGCAGCCTAACTTCTGCTTGCGAAGCAAGCTAAAGTCAGTGCAAACCGAACGAAATTCCAAATTTATTTGAGAAATTCTGAGGCGCAGCCTAACTTCTGCCTGCGAAGCAAGCTAAAGTTAGTGCAAGGCGAGCGAAAAAACAAATTTTTATTTGATTTTTTCCGAACCGCCGCCTAACTTCTGCTTGCAAGACAAGTTAAAGTTAGTGCAAACCGAGGTGAGGACTATTATTTTTTCTTTACACCTTTATATATAATATAGCCGAGGGCGAGCGTTACGAGTGCGATGATGGCATACCCTATCTCGTGGCTATACTCGGTGACCGTACTGATGAGTTGGTCTTCGGGTACGATAGCTTCCAGGTACCATCCAAGAGTAGCGAGTACGGTATTCCATAGGCCAGCACCAAGGGCGGTGAAGGCAATGAACTTACCGATATGCATCTTGGCCAGACCGGCGGGGATGGAGATGAGCTGGCGAACGGCAGGCACGAGACGCCCGATGAGGGTAGCTACGGCACCATGCTTGCGGAAGAAGTTCTCGGCGGTTTCTACTTTCGCCTGGTCGAGCAGGCACATGTGTCCTATACGGCTGTTGGCAAACTTATACACGATGGGCTTGCCGAGCCATAGGGCGAGGTAGTAGTTTATAAGGGCACCGATGATAGCTCCCAAGGTTGCGAAGAAAACGACTAACCATACGTTGAGCTCGCCTGTAGCAGCAGCCTTATAGGCGGCAGGAGGGACTACCACTTCGGAAGGGAAAGGAATAAATGAACTTTCGATTGTCATCAGTAGGGTGATGGTCCAGTAGTTAAGGTTGTCTAAGCACCATTGAATGAATTGTACAGATTCCATTTTGTGTTGTGAGTTTTTATTTAAGAAGTTCGGGAGATTTTGTGTTGTTATCCACAGAACGGTCAATTACTGGTAGTTAATTGCTGTAGTCTTTCAATCATCCTTTCGGCACTTTCGCCTTGTGCCGGGGGAAGACTGAATATCTCATACGTTTTTTGTGGGCAGAGGGAAAGAGCTTCGGTAAGTGTGTTGCGGAAGTTCTCTTCCCGTATTGTCCATTCGCAGAAACAGAGGTAGGGATACAGTATCTCGGGCTCTATGGCAGGGTTGCCTTTGAGCAGTCGCAGTATGTAGTGGCTCATCTCGCAGTGTCCGTTCTCGAGCATTGATACACCGATGAGGAAGAGCGAACGCTCTACGCTGGCTTCGTCGCGCTCAAGTGCCTCAAGAAAGAGTTCGGTGCTCTCTTCGTAGCGTCCCTGACACAGCAGTTCGTGCCCTTTCATGATGATAAGCTCGGTATTGTCGGGGCATATCTTGAGGGCTTCGTCGGTATAGGTGACAGCTTTGGCGTGTTGTCCCCTGCGGCTGAAAATGAGCGACATCTGACTGTATATCTGTGCCTGCTCTTCGGAACCTTCGGGGATGGTGCAGAGTGCTTGGGTGAAGTAGTCGAGGGCAGTGTCATCATCTCCCCGGTTCACACGGCACATGCCCATGTGGAAGAGTGGGTCTACGGTTTCGGGGTAGTGTTCGTGGATGGTGTGGTAGTACTCCTCGGCACGCTCGTAGTTCCCTATATTGAAGTAGCAGTTGGCTGCGGCATACAGGGCATAGTAGCACTCGTCGCCATTGATGGCGATGACAAACTCGAAGGCCTCGATGGCCTTGTCGTACTCTTCGCGGCGGAAGTGTATCTTGCCCAATTCCTCCCAATAGAGGGTAGAGTAGGGGTCGATGTCAAGCAGTTGGTTGTAGAGTTCGATGGCCTCGTCGAACTGTTCCTGCTGGACGTAGCTGTAGGCCGCCGACTCGGTGAGTGTCTGATGGCCTGGGTAGCGTTGTGTGGCCTCCTCAATCCAGAGGTTGGCCATGTCGGTCTGTCCGTTGTCCACCAGGAGGTCAATGATGTCGGCATAGGTGTCGGCCTCGTAGTTCTCCTCTTCGATGAGTGTGCGCAGCAGTGCTTCGGCATGGTGTTGTTGTTGCGATGCCATCAGCAGTTCGGCGCGCAGGAACATCACTTCGCGGTCGCCTTGGTCGGCTATGCTGTCGAGGATGCGCTGTGCCTCTTGGGGACGCCCGTTGATGAGGCGTGCGCGTGCCTTGAAGATGAGTGCGTCGAGGTTGTCGGGATGCAGACGCAGTGCATAGTCGAGTGCAGCTTCGGCTTGCTTGGAATCCCCTTGCATGGCATAGTATTCGGCGATGTCAGTAAGTTCCGTAGCCTCAAAGTAGTAGGTACGGTCACCTTTCAACATCTCTTCATAGCGGGTCAGTAGTTGCTGGAACTCTGGTCGGTCGAAGTATTGTGCGAAGTTATCTTTCATATAAAATGTGTTTATATCTGTACTGCCTGTTTCGGTAGTAACAGATATAAACACAAAATTGTTTAATATTTACTTATTAATCTTGCTCCAGGTATCCTTGAGCGATACGGTGCGGTTGAATACGAGGTGCTCTGCGGTAGACTCCTTGTCGACGTTGAAGTAGCCGATGCGGCGGAACTGCAGGTAGTCGAGTGGCTTGGCCTCGGCCAGGTAACGCTCCACGTAGCATTCGGTGAGTACCTTCAGTGAGTCGGGGTTGATTATCTCCTGCATGGCCTCCAGTGCGTCGCATCCCTTGGCCTCGCGTATGGCTGCCATCTCGTCGCGCGGGTTCTCTACTTTCCACAGACGGTCGTAGAGGCGTACCTCGGCCTTCAGGCAGTGGTCGCAGCTTACCCAGTGGAGCGTACCCTTCACCTTGCGGTTGCTGCCGGGCATGCCGGTCTTGGTGTCGGGGTCATACTCGGCGTATACCTCGATGATGTTGCCCTCGTCGTCCTTCTTGCAGCCGGTGCACTTCACGATGTAGGCATTCATCAGGCGCACCTCCTGGCCGGGAGTCATGCGGAAGTATTTCTTCGGGGCATCCTCCATGAAGTCCTCGCGCTCTATCCACAGCTCGCGGCTGAACTCGATGGCGTGTGTGCCCGCTTCGGGGTCCTCGGGGTTGTTGATGGCCTCCATCACCTCCACCTGTCCCTCGGGATAGTTGGTGATGACGAGCTTCACAGGATTGATGACGGCCGATACTCGGGTGGCGCGGGTGTTGAGGTCTTCGCGCACGGCGCTCTCGAGCAGGGCAAAGTCGTTGAGCGCGTCGTAGGTGGTGTAGCCAATCTTGTCCACGAAGTTGCGGATCGATTCGGGCGAGTAGCCACGGCGACGGAATCCGCAGATGGTCGGCATGCGGGGGTCGTCCCAGCCGTTGACGAGGCCCTCCTTTACTAATATGAGGAGGTTGCGCTTGCTCATGAGGGTGTAGTTGAGGTTGAGCTTGTTGAACTCATACTGGCGGGGACGGTTGTCGTCGAGGTCCTG
>JAFWXS010000087.1 GCA_017517925.1 Bacteroidaceae bacterium
CCGGCTGAGAACCTCCCCATGACCTTGCCGTCGGCTCCCGTGGCGGTGGAAGAAGAGGTGGAGACGCTCGAAGCCGAAGAGGTGGGCGGTGACACCATTGTCTACGAGAACGAGGAATATAAAGGTGTACCGTTGAGCCGTATCGTCGAGGTGCTCATTACCCGTATCGGAGGGGAACCCGTGGAGGGTGAGCGGAATACCCGTATCTATACCTTGGCCGGCTATCTGCGTTACATCAGCGACTTCGATGCCGACCGCATGGCGTCTCTGATACCTCACTTCGGACTCTCGGACGAGGAGGTGCTGAGAGCTTGTAGAAGTGCCGTGGCGCGTCCTAGAGCGGTGGATATGCCGATGGTCTTGAAGAATGTCATCCGCGATTGTCAGGCCGAGATGGGGCTTGTCGGAGGCCGTGGATTGTCGGTGGATTGTCGTCCCATGCCCAAGCGTCTTCCGCCCCTTGTCCATCAGTTCGTGAGAACCGCCCCCGATGCTTTCAAGGCACCTACCGTCATGGCGCTTCTTCCGCTCATGGGAGCCGTGGCCACGAACCTCCGCTTCAGCTATCTGGACGGCTCGCTACACAGCCCATCGTTCATGACTTGTATCACCGGTGCCCAAGCCAGCGGAAAGAGCTTCATCCGTCGTCCCGAGCAGATATTATTGGAACACATCCGTGAGCAGGACGAGGTGGAGCGTCGCAAGGAAGCCGCCTATCAGGAGCAGCTCCGCAAGGCCAAGAACAGCAAGACGCAGCCCGAAGAGCCTCAGGTATGTATCCGTAAGGTACCCGTGAGCATCTCCATCGCCAAGTTGCTGAAACGTCTGGACAATGCCCAGGGGAAGCATCTCATCAGCATTTGTGAGGAAATCGATACCCTGAACAAGACCAACCGTGCCGGAGCCTGGAGCGAGAAGACGGACATGATGCGAAATGCCTTCGACAATACCGAGTATGGTCAGGACTACATGAACAGCAATTCGTACAGCACGACGGTGAACGTGTACTATAACTTGTTGTTTTGTGGCACTCCCTCGTCGGTGATGCGTTTCTTCAAGCCCCACTTGACGGACGGCTTGGTATCGCGTACCATCTTCACTTCCTTGCCCGACAATTTCGGCGGTGACATCCCGATGTTCAAGTCCTTCACGGACAAGGACAAGCTCGTGATAGCCGATGGAATCACCCGTTTGGAGAAAGCCGATGGTGAGGTGAGTCTGCCCAAGCTGGCAAAGGCCATCAGTGCGTGGCAGGAGGGGAAGCGCCGTTTGGCTCAGGAAACTCAGAGTGTGGCCGTCGATACCTTCCGCAAGCGCAGTGCCGTGATAGGCTATCGTGCCGGTGCCTTGGCATATCTATTGAACGAGAAGGTAGAAAACCGCATTGTGACCGACTTTGCTTGTTGGGTGGCGGACTATGTGCTCCAGCAGCAAGTGTCCAGCTTCGGCGAATACATGGAGAACGAGGAAGAATCCCTTACATCCAGTGCACCGGGTTGTGTGATGCAGCTCTTCAGCATCCTTCCCGCTCAGTTCACCCGTCATGAGTTGGAGAACCTCCGTGTGCAGGGAGGCAAGAGCAGCGATGTACGCATGATTATCTGTCGTTGGAAGAAGAGCGGCATGATTACGGAAGTGGGCAAGAACACCTATGCCAAGCTGGTGCGTGGAAGCATGGAGGATTTCTATCATCCCGTGAGTGCCTGATTTTGTAACATTGTAACATGTAACATTGTAACATTCAAGGGAAATGAAAGCTAAAGCCCCAACTTGTGAAAGTCAGGGCTTTTGCTGTTGTATGTCTTATGTTTCTTATTCCCACTCGATAGTAGCGGATGGTTTCGGAGACATGTCGTAGCATACGCGGTTTACGTTAGGCACTTCATCCAAGATACGCTTGGTAATCTTGTCGAGGATAGCCCAGTCGATGTGTTCGATAGAGGCAGTCATGGCATCGATGGTGTTCAC
>JAFWXS010000088.1 GCA_017517925.1 Bacteroidaceae bacterium
ACCATGCCTTCTTCTGGTGTGATATACTCGAAGTTAACAGGGCGATCCCAGTCCATGTTCCAGTTGCAGGGAGTTTGTTGCCCATTTCCAGTGCGTCCGTTCACTCCGCGCACATATACACCTAAACTGTCATCATAGAGGTTGATGGGGTCAGTAACGACTGAAATGATGGGTAGCATGTAGTCGTTGTCCTTATAAATAAAGGAGCGTGTCACCACTTGGCTTGGCAGTTTACCCTCTTCGAAGAGGCGGAAACGATAGATGGTTGTATAGTCTACATAAAACGCACCGTCCTCGCTCGTCTGCCCGTTGGTGAGGGTGGGGGTAGTGCCATCGGTAGTGTAACGTAGTGTGGTTCCTTCGGGCTTTTCTACGTTGAAGGTGAATGGATTAGTAAAAAGGCAAGCATCCTTGTCTATGATAGGTGCTTCTAATCGTTCCTCTGCGAAAGTGCTGTTGCTGTTGCTTTTCCCAGGTGTGGGCTCAGCTGTAAATCCCCATTCTTCTGCACCGTCAGTGATTCGTGCATACGAAGTACGAGGTATAGCTACGGGATAGTCTTGGCTGGTAATCAGAGTACCGTCAGGGTCGCTGATATAGATGGTTCCGCCATCGAAGTCTAATTTTGTGTCGATTTGTGAGGGAGCATAATGAAAGTTGTAGTGATCGAACCATAATACGCGATAGCCTTTGGCGGGGATTATGCCACGTATTCCTAAATTGTATTTTGTGAGGTTTTCGGCATCATCACTAATGTAAAGGTAGTTGATATTGACAGATTCGTCTGTCGAATTGTATAGTTCAATCCACGCTCCATAATTGAATGAGGGGTCAACAAACATGTCGATATTTGACGACTGTATCTCATTGATGATGATGTCTCCTGTTGATATGGTTGTAGATTGAACTGCAACTTGAATAGAGGCCGATAATCCACCCTCGTCTTTTGATGTGGCATGGATGATAGTGGTACCTCCTTGATATGCTGTGATTACACCATTTTTGTCTACATTTGCAACCATGGGATTATCAGAACTCCATATGATACCCTTGATTGTGGCATTATCGGGTTGTATTGTTGCCACCAACTTGCAACTCTCTCCGGCAGAGAGGGTGAGTTCCGTTTGTGAAAGTGTAATGGACTCCACGGGGACATAGTCGCCATAGTATTCCAACTGGAAATTATCAAACATGCACCAATTGTTTGCTGCGTAGTTCTCATTGATAAGTCCAATAGTGAGTGTGCCGTCGGTAACCTCGGTGATTACGCTATTGTGGTAAAGACCTTGTGTGAAACAATAGCTGCCAGCAGCCATGTCGTCAGGGAAAAATTGTATGTAGTCTGGTGTGTAGTATCGGCCTTCGGTAGCGTTCGGGAGAGACTCAGAATAGATGTTGGCAATAGGTTGGGTGCTCTGATTGGCATAAAGATAAGTAGTGATGTCTGCAGTTCCCTTGACGAACGCATTGTACCCTTGATCGTTACTTGAGGTGCGATAGTAAGCTTGTGCTGATAGACGATACCTTCCGTTGGGCACATTGATGGTCTGGAATATATTGAATGTTCCGTTCCAGAACTCCATAGAGCCTCCAGATAATTGCTGGCTCCCTGCATTGGCGATAATGTTCCATCCTTGATTGCTGTTGTTCTCGAATTGAGGATTGGTGATGTAAGCTTCTGTAACGTCAAGCCATGTGTCCTCTAAGGCCGTGACATGAATCTTGCAGGTGGCCTCGATACCACTGCCATCGGCAGCTTCTGCAGTAATAGTAGTCTCTCCTCCCTTTAAAGCTCTGATAGTTCCATATTTGTCAACAGTTGCTACTTCGGGGTGGGTAGAGCTCCACACAATTTCTTTGTTTACGGCATTTTCGGGGAGTATGGTAGCGCAGAGGGTGAGATTATCTCCTTCAGTCATGTTGAGTACCGAATGTGGTAGTTTAATTTCCTCCATGGTGATAATTTCCATGTGCCCGAGACTCTCGAGTTTGAAATTGTCGAACATGCACCAGTTGGCTCCGTTGGTTTCTTCGCAGATAAGACCAAATGTAAGGCTTCCGTCAGTTACCTCTACTTCTAAGGAGTTGTTGTATAATCCTTGCTCGAAACAGTAGTTGCCGGCTTCCATGTTGTTGGGGATATAGCTTCGTGTGCCGTTAATGAAAACTCTATTCCATGTGCCAGGATTGGTGTTGGAGCTCACTCCCTCTGAATTACGAGCCACTATGGGGTGGGTTACTTCGTTGGCGTAGAGGTAACCCATATCGTCGGCTGCAGGATTATAGAATGACTGTACGGAAAGACGGTACTTTCCGTTGGGGACTTCTATGGTTTGGTAGATGTTGAAAGTTCCGTTCCAGAACTCCATCGTCTGGAAGTTCTGTGCTTGTGAGTGGGCATTACTGATGACGGTCCATCCTGCTGAGGAGTTGTTGTCAAACCGCGGGCTTTCCACAAAATAATCCGTGATGTCAACCCAGTCGATGATGTCCAGTCCGTCGCTTGGCCAGGCCTTTGTGAGACGCTCAGCTTCTTCGGCGGTAATAGCGATGGTGGTTCCGTGGCGTGGAGTGAAAATATTGGTATTGGTCGAGTTGCACACCCAGGTGAAGTTGCTGAGGTCGGTGCTGGTGCAATACTCATACCTGCCGTTAGTGTAGCAGTCATACATCAGTACCCATTCGTCGGAATCAATCTTCTTGAATACGCCTGAGCCCTCCACAGCGGCAGAGGTCTGTTGCAGGTACTGGTACTCGGGGGTCCATTCGCCACGTAAGGTCTTAGCGGTAGCTTTTTGTATACCGTTGCCTTGTCCTTCGGTCTTGAAGAACATGTGGTACTTGCCGTCATGCCATACGATGTCTGCATCGATGGTATTCATACCGTTGTGATCGTAGAGTACTTGGGGCTCGGTCAAGTCGGTGAAGTCTTCGTTGGCATACGAGTAGTAGGTGATGTAGTTCTTGTCGCTTTCGCCGATGGCGTAGTATACCATATATTTACCTTCTTCAGGATCGTAAATGGTTTGTGGAGCCCATACTTGGGTGAGGGCGTTGCGGTCGAAACGGTGGGGCCATCGAGTGGGGAAGTCAATAGCAGTATGTGTCCAATTAACCATGTCGGCCGAGCGTAGCAATACCATACCATCGTTTGAAGACCATCCTTGATCGGAACGCATGTCGGTTACCACCATGTAGAAGTAACCATCTTCGCCACGCAGGATATGTGGGTCACGTACAGCTTGTTTGTTTGCGATGATGTCAGAACTGATGATGGGATTGCCGTTGTTGAGTGGTGTGTAGTTGTATCCGTCAGTGCTGAGGGCAAAGCATGTCTGCTCCTGCCACTGGGCGTTGCCATTGAAGTAAGCAAAGAGGTAATAGGCGAAGGGGGGCTTTTTGGCAATGGTGATGTCAAATGTGCGTGAGGCTTCTGCTTCTCTTACGTATGCGGTTGCAGTCAGAGTCACTTGGGTTCTTTTCTTGGGGTCCTGACTTAGTAATTCTCCCTTTTCGTTCAATATGTCGGGATGGCTCGAAGTCCATTTGATGTTGCTTCCTTTATGTCCTTTAGTGGGCAGGTAGAGATTGGTGGCAAGGTTATTAAGGTGCCCATTGATACTAAGGTTGGCAATGTCGGCCTCCACTAAAGATTTGTCGTCTATTTCATGGGCGGGGATGTTTACCGTAAAACTCTTTTGCTTATTTACATCTCCTTTTTTGAATGTCGCAGTCAAGGTCACACGAGCTGTGCTGTTCCCATAAGCGGGGCGGGTAACACTGCCTGCGGAACTTACAATGCTTTCATCGGAGGAAGCCCATGTCACCGTTATTCCGTTTTCGTTAGAGGTGGGTAGGGGAATGTCTTCGTAGAATGTTGCCCCTTCAAGCTCAATTTTGTCTATCAGAGCATTTATTTGAGTTTGATATAAGTGGTTGTTTAATGAATTGATATTTAGGGTGAGGGATGTTATTGTTGCATCATCCACAGCGTTGTCATACACGCGGAAGTCATTGTAGCAAGCATCCTTCAAGAAAGTGTCGCCTTGGTAGCATGAGCGACCGAGGAAATTGTATTGAGTTTGCCCAAGACTTGTGGGATTGATAGGAATAGCTCCTGTCGCTACAATTTCTCCATCAAGGAACAGTTCGCCCACAGAGTTGCTCTGACGGTAAGTTAGTGTGTGCCATGAACCTGTGGGGAAGCGATAGTTAGCAATAACGTTTTGTTCTGCTTGGTAGTTGGTCCTGCAGATAGTGTAACGTGTCTCGTTGGCCCCGAAGAAGATGCATCCATTGGCATCACCACCAATATTGGTGGAGTTGGCAAAGGTGTAGATGAAATTCCCATTACTTCCTAATGTGGTGGTTGATGGAATATATACATTTGTGGATATGGTGAAATCATTGAGTGTAGCGATGATTTCACCCACTGAGGCACCCATGTCAAAATATCCATTGTTGGGACCTAAAGAAAGTATGGGTAATTCAGTGATGCCGGTTAGTGATGCTCCGTTTATCAGTGCCCCGGTATGGTTGCCTACAGTGCTATTCACTGATTCAAAGTTAAAGTGAACTTTCAGTTCAGCATGAGCGAGTATGCATGTGGATGCGATTAAGATACTGGAGATTATACGTTTCATAGGTATAGGTGTGTTTCTTTATTTGTGACATAGTATGTGGCAAAGATACAATAACTTTGGCATTCTTTGTCCGCTTTTTGATAAAAAATGATTTTTAACGGGGCGTTTATGCACTTTTCTTGTGAAAAGTATCGTTTGCAGCATTAAAACTTGCAGATAATTTGTCCAAATAGCGAAATGGTGTTAAATTTGCACATACGTTTTGTCGACATGGATATTTGTACATTTATACTGTTGGGTTCGCTTCCTATCGCATGGATTGCAGTAGGGTGTTTCTTGTTGATTTTGTTGTTGGTTGTAACAATATTGTTTATCCTCAAATCACGTGAGGTGGCTACGCTTAAGAAACAGTGTGAAGACTTAAACGAAACGATGCGTATGATGCGCTACGAGGAGGCCAATCTCTCCCGTATGTTGCATACGGCGAGCAAATCTGTGGAGCGACCTGTAGCCTTTGCGGCAGTACCCGAAGAAAGTGGGCCGGCGAAGCAACCTGAGTTGGCAGAACCGATAGTGCATACAGAAGACCCTAACGAGGTTGTGGAATCTGACGAAAGCATAGAAGTCGAGGAAACAGCTAATCTTGAAGAATCTGCCATTGTTGAAGAAGTGGTGGCTCCCGAAGAAGTAGAGGTGCCTGAAGCTATTGTCGAAGAATCTCAAGTGGTAGAGGATCCCGAGGAGGAGGTTGTCGTTCCTCGGCCTCATAAGCAGGCCATCAATGAACGTCGCCCTGCTATTCCTACCGATTTGTTTGCAGCATGGTTTGCTGAGAATGAGGATACTGTATTTGAGGATTCTGTTGCAGAGGCCGAAAAGGAGGAGGGTGAAGCGGCGTTGGCCGGGAAGTCCGAAGCATTTGTGATTTCTCAGGAAGCAACTCCCGATACCAAAGCAGAGATTGTTGCTGATGTAGTTGATACCGCTGCCGTTGCAGTTACTCAAGATGTTGCCTCTGAGTTATCAGTCACCGAAGCAGTAGTACTCCAAGGAGAAGAAACCGTGGCTGAGGTTTCAGATGCAGATGTCCCCGTGGTACTGAACAAGGAGGACGAGCGATTCTGCCGCAAGCTGGAACGCATTGTCAATACCCGCTTGCGCAACCCCAACTTGAATATCGACATCATCGCCGCCCAGTTCGGCATCGGCCGCACCAACTTCTATCGCAAGGTACGAGAGCTCACAGGTATCTCCCCCAACGACTATCTGCGCAAGTGCCGCATGGAGCGTGCCGCCGAACTGCTGCTTAGCTCCGAACTTCCCGTGAATGACGTGTGTGCCCAAGTGGGAATACCCGACGCGCAATACTTCAGCCGCGTCTTCAAGGCACATTTCGGTGTCAGTCCCACCGTCTATCGCGAACAACACAATCAATAACACATATATTGTCTATGAAAAAGAACAGAACTTTAGCATCATGGATGGCCGCTGCAGCTGTAGTAGCCGCCATCACAGCACTGCAAGGCTGCACTGCTGCTGACGAGAAGCCAGTGACCCTATCCCCATTGCCCCAAGAACTCGTGTGGGGCGACGAGACCTTCAGCAAACCCAAGACCATCGTCCTCGAAGGTGTCGAAAACGCCGATGCCGATGCCGTGGCACTCTTGCGCAACAACTTTGCCGAGGGCAAGGGACTCAAAGTCATCATCGGTGAGCGTGGCGACGAAGCTGTAAAAGCCTATGAGGAGCAAATCCCCGACAAAGTGGAGGGATACTACATCAGCGTGGGCAGGGACCAGGCAGTGATTGCCGGCAATGATGAAGCAGGTACCTACTATGGCGTGCAGACCTTCCTGCAGATGGCAGCCCAATCCAAAATGACCACTGCCGAAGTGAAAGACTGGCCCGACGTGCTCGAGCGCGGCGTAGTGGAGGGCTTCTACGGCAACCCCTGGAGCCACAAAGACCGTCTCCGCCAGTTCGACTTCTACGGCAAGAACAAGCTCAACGTATATATCTACGGTCCCAAGGACGACCCCTACCACCGCCATCAGTGGCGCGAGCCCTATCCTGAGAAGGAGGCACAGCTCATCAGCGAGCTCGCCAAGGCTGCCGCTGCCAACAAAGTGAACTTCGTATGGGCTATGCACCCGGGTGGCGACATCCAGTGGACCGAGGCCGACCTCAACAGCTCGGTACAGAAGCTCGAGTGGATGTACGCACTTGGCGTACGCGCCTTCGCCATCTTCTTTGACGACATCTTCGGCGCCGAGCAGTCCAAGGGTGCCAAGCAGGCTGAGTACATGAATGCGCTGAACCGCGAGTTCGTACAGAAACATCCCGACGTGGCTCCACTCATCCTCTGCCCCACACAGTACAACAAGAGCTGGTCGCACGGCCCCTACCTCTCTGACCTCGGTACCACGATGGACAAGGACATCCGCATCATGTGGACAGGTGCTACCGTAGTCGACATGATAGGCAAGACCGATATGGACTGGATCAATGCACAGATACAGCGCAATGCTTACATTTGGCTCAACTACCCCGTGAACGACTTCTGTATCGACCACATGCTTATGGGTCCCACCTACGGCAACGACCTCGACATCGCAGAGCAGCTGAGCGGCTTCGTATCCAACCCCATGGAGTATGCCGAGGCTTCCAAGGTATCGCTCTACAGCATCGCCGACTACACCTGGAACATGGAGGCATATAATTCGCAAGCCTCTTGGGAGCAGGCACTGCAGGTGCTCATGCCCGAGCACGTGGAGGCCTTCCGCACCTTCTGTCAGCATAACGTAGACCTCGGCCCCACAGGCCACGGCCTGCGCCGCCAAGGCGAGTCGGCTGACTTCAAGGAGGCCGTCGAGGCTTTCAATGCAGCTATGGCCGGTGGCTACAATGCTGCCGCCGTGAAGGCCATGAACAAGCAGTTCAAGCAGATGATCGCTGCTGCCGACGAGCTCCTCACCTCAACTGAGGAGCCCGAGATGATCGCCGAGATTACCCCTTGGGTGCAGGTGATGAAGATTATCGGTCAGCGCGGAGAGAAGATGATGAACCTCTACACATTGCTCAACAAGGGCGACGAGAAGGGCTTCATCGCCACCTACGAAGCATTGGCACAGCTCGAGCTCGACCAGAAGGCCATCATCTCGCGCAACTTTGAAGGCTCCATCAAGAAGCCCAATCCCACCGTAGCCAACGAGGTGGTGGTACCTTTCATCAAGGCTGGCACCAAGAGCCTCATCCGCGAGTATAAGAGCAAGTACACCTACCGCACCGACATCTTCCCTGCCGACCTCATCGAGGAGGGACGCTATTATATAAAGGTGAACGGACGCTGGCTCACCGACGTAAATGCCAACCCCGACCGCACAGGCGACTACCCCGTATTCCAGGCCGAGGAGGATGTCATCAACCCGCAGCGTCAGGAGTGGAACATCGCCATCGACCCCATCACCGAGCGTTACAAGATTACCAATGCCCAGGATGGTCGCTACATCAACGAGATGGGCAACTTCTGGCGCGACAAGAACAACAATCCTTACGACCCCGCATGGCACTCATTCAATATCTACCGCTTGAATGGCAAGTATGCCATCCAGAGGGCAGGCAATGCCGGTGGCCTCATGTGGAGTGCTGATGAGGAACGTATCAAACCCACGGCGGAGAAGAATATTCGCTACGAGCACTTCATCTTCGAGATTATTCCTGTGGGTGGGGCTACAGCCGAGCCTGCTATCGTGGAGCCGGGCGCAGCCGTGTGCATCATCGACAATGAGGGCCGCTACCTTACCAACACCAATGTGAATGGCGTAGGTGGTAGACCCGAGTTCATGGATAAGAGAGACGACAATAGCCAGTTGTGGTTGTTCAACCTTGTGGACGAGACTGGCCGCTTCAGCCTTACCAGCGCTGCGGATGGCCGCTACGTGAACGAACTGGGCTATTTCGGTACTAACCAGTACAACCCCCTTTGGAACACCTACGTGCTGCAGGAGAAGGGTGGTATATACTCCATTCGCAACGCTGGACACGGTGGTAACAACTACTGGGTAGTCGATGGCAATCATCCCTCTACCGCCAATATTCCTTGGGCAGAGAGCTTCCTATTCAAGATAGAGAAGAAGTAAGGGTTTCTTTTCTGGTAAATAGGACAACAAGTATAGTCAGACGGTGCCGGCAGTTCTGTCAGCACCGTCTGTCTCCGTCATACAAAGTGTGTATTGAACAAACAGTACTCCTGAACTCTTGAAGATTGTCAAAATAGTAAATCAATAAACTCAAAACTCTAAACTCAGATCAGTATGAACATAGGCGACAAGGCTCCCGAGCGCTTGGGAGTGAACGAAAATGGCGAAGAGGTATTGCTCAGCAACTACCGTGGAAAGAAAGTGGTGCTCTACTTTTACCCCAAGGACAACACATCGGGCTGTACGGCCGAGGCTTGCAGCCTGCGCGACCACTACAGCGAGTTCCGTGTCCGGGGCTATGAGGTGATAGGCGTGAGTGTCGACAGTGCCGCCTCGCACCGCAAGTTTATCGACAAGTACGAACTGCCCTTTACCCTGATTGCCGACACCGACAAGGAGCTGGTGCAAGCCATGGGCGTATGGGGCGAGAAGAGCATGTATGGACGCAAGTACATGGGTACCTTCCGCACCACCTTTGTAATCGACGAGAACGGTATCATCGAGCAAATCTTCTTGCCCAAGCAGATCAAGACCTCTACCCACGCCGAGCAGTTGCTGAAGTGAACTATTGGCTTTTGGCTATTAACTATTGGCCGTGAGCGATGAGCAAACAAACAACTCCGCCCTTCACGATGTGAGGGGCGGAGTTGTTATATTCGTTAAACGTTAATCGTTAACCGTTCATCG
>JAFWXS010000089.1 GCA_017517925.1 Bacteroidaceae bacterium
CATACTTGAGATTTCGTTTGGAATGTAAACCTATTTTGGATTATCTTTGCAATGCGTAAACTCATATAGGAATAAAGATTTACAGTGTAAACCTATATAGGATTCTAAGTTTAACCTGTCAACTTTTTTCAGTACACCTCACTTGTCAAGATTTTTCATAGGCTTGACAAAAAATTTTCACTTCGTTGACAAAATTTTATCAACGAAGTGAAAAAACTTTTTCCCCCTGCAGAAAAAACTTTTTCGATACATCCCCCAAACCATCCCGCCCCAACAGTGTTTATAAGAGGACTAACCCTTAAAAACAGCAACACCGTAATGAAAAGTATCAAAGGTACCCTCACCGAGAAGAACCTGCTCACCTCCTTTGCCGGAGAGTCGCAGGCCCGCATGCGCTACACCTACTTTGCCAAGGAGGCCAAGCGCGAAGGCTACGAACAGATAGCCGCCGTATTCAAGCTGACGGCCAAGCAGGAGAAAATGCACGCCGAGCGCATGTTCCGCTTCTTAGAAGGCGGCATGGTGGAGATATGCGCCTCGTACCCCGCCGGAGAGATACGCACCACGATGGACAACCTGCGTGCCGCAGCCGCTGGTGAGCATGAGGAGTGGCACGACCTCTACCCCACCTTTGCCGACATTGCCGAGGACGAAGGCTTCAAGGAGGTGGCCCTCATGTACCGCGCCATCATGGTAGCCGAGCAGGAGCACGAGGAGCGCTACCGCCGCCTCCTCGTGCACATGGAGGAGGAGCACACCTTCCACCGTCCCGAGCCCGTGACATGGCAGTGTCGCAAATGCGGATACACCTTCACCGGCAAGAAAGCCCCCGACCGCTGTCCCTCGTGCCTGCATGGCAAGGGCTACTTCGAGGTCAAGGCCGAGAACTACTGACACTCCGCCAAAGGAAGAGAGCCGCTCGACAATGTCGGGCGGCTCTCACTAACGATGATTATTCAGTATGCGGCATCTACTTTGCCTGTACCTGCTCCACTTTCGCCTTCATGGTACCGATTATCTGTTTCCAATCATAGTTGTGGTAGAGTCCTATAATGGTGCTGATGGTCATTACCACCACTGACACCACACACATGATAATGAAGGCTACGACCACAATGGCCATCACCTTGCCCCAGTTGAAGTAGTTCTCTTCGTTCATCTCCTCATACTTACGATCTACTCGACCATTCCTATATTCGGTGACGACGTAGTCGGGAGCAAACTTCACCATCAAGGCGAGCCCCAACACAGAGAGAGCCAGCTCATAACCCAGATTACGCAGTTCGTTAAGCATTTTCGCACTCTCCTTTGTCTTGGTGATGACATAGCCATACTGGTGCGAAGCCATGACATAGAGCGGCATCAGAATGAGCACATAGATGAAGAGGTAGGTGACGATGCTCCTCGCGTGATCAACCCAATGTTCGGCCTCCTCAATAGCGGCTGCACGCACCTGACGGAAGTTCATCTTGTTCCACTTCTTGTACTCCTTGAGATACTCTTTGGCATCCCGTTCATGCTCCTTCGCCTCTTCCAAAAGCTCCTTCCGCTCACTTCTTGAGGTGGTCTCCTTGGCCTCTTTTGCTTTTCTCTCTGCTATTGATTTTGAACGGAGATGATTATTATACGACTTGCATAAGTGGTGCATCTTATAGTCTACGGCATTGTCAAAGGGAGCAGCCACGGAAACATGCCGTTCGCCAGGATACTCGGCAAAGGTAGTATCACACCTCTCCCACTTCTTCACCTTGGCAACCACCTCCTTGGCCTCGCGCACATTAGTACGGGTGGAAAGAGAGCGGACAAAGAGGACAAAAAGCGTCACCAACACGCCAACAATGAGTATCCACGAGTGGGTCCAATGGCGTTTGAGTGTCCAGCTCACAGCCTTGCGCAACGTTGATATACGATCCCTGAAAGCCTCGTCATACGGAGCATCGGCAGCCGCCTCAGCCTGGTCGATGAGCGCATCCACACGCATAGCCTCCTCGGGCGAGGTCATAGCATACTCCATCATTTGCGTCTCATCCTCCTTAACAGCTTCTTCCTCCTTGGCCTTCTTATCCTTCTTAATATCCACTGGACGCAAGGCAAAACTGAAGGCTTCATCGGCATATTTCCACGCCTCAGTATTGAAATTATCACCTACGGGAGCGGCAGGGGGCTCAATAGGTGTCACAGGCCCCTCCTCGACTCCTTTCAAAGCACGCACACGCTCGCATTGGAAACCCATAGCAGCAAGCTGCTTCATTAACGAGCGAGTCTCAAAGAAAGTACCAGCCTTGAGCACATAAGGCATATGGGCAGTGAGTTCCTTAATCTGTGCCAGGCTCAGGCCAAACTCATACTTAAACACTTTGATGAGTGACTCCTCAGATACACCCTCAACACTATTGAAACGGATATAATAACTCTTGTACAAAAAGAAGTAGGCCAATATAGCCAAAGACAATGTGATAAGCATAATGAACGAATTTTTAAAGTTAAAAAATTGACAATCAACCAAACTCCCCAGACAGCCTTTCTGCACTGAGTCATCGGCAAATGTAAACAAAGAAGCTAACAAATCAAAACAAATGCATAGATTTATTAACACAAAACGTTAATATTATTATAAAGAGAAACAGTATGCAACTTCCAGCTCGTCGCTCTAACAAAGAAGAAATAATACCATGAGAAGGTCTAATAACATAGCTACCCCTTCACATCTCGAGACTCGTCGCAATATTCTGCCAATATAAAAGTTCTGCACAACCACCCGAAACATGGTCTTCCAACCTTGGGATAAAGGAGTCTTCAACTATTCTCGATAACAGAAATTGGACAAAGAGAATAATTTCATTGCAGGCCTATAATAAAGAAAATGGAGAAAGGCTTTAAAAAAAATCTTTGTCCATTTTCCACATCAGAAAGTTACATTTTTCAGGCATTGTATGTACCTTTGTCATAAAGATAACGAACAAATACCATAGATACGATCACTATGCGCCGCCTGTTTCCCTGCCTTCTCATACTGATGCTTGCTCTCAGTTCGTGCACCTCGCTGCGCTATGCAGGTGTAAACCGCGTGCGCAGCTACGACATCGGTTCACCCGATGTGCCCGAGGCCTTCGACGGCTACCGCATAGCCTTTGCTTCGGACTTCCACTTGGAGAGCAAGTTCAAGGAGCGCCAGCTGCGCGGCACGGTGAAGGCACTGCAAGCCCTCGCCCCCGACGTCGTGATGCTCGGCGGCGACTATCAGGAGGGATGCGAATACGTGGCACCGCTCTTCGAGGCACTGGCCGAGGCCACCCCACCCGACGGCATCTACGCCGTGCTGGGCAACAACGACTACGAACGCTGCACCGAGCTCATACGCTCCGCGATGCAGGAGCACGGCATCCACCTGTTGGAGCAAGCCGTAGACACTATATATAAAGGAGAGCAGTACATCCTCGTCTGGGGGGCCAACCCCTATGCCGGGCGCTACCCTACCGCCCGGGCAAAACGCCATGCGCCAAGCTCCGAGACGATAGGGCAGCGCGACTTCACCATCCTCCTCACCCATACCCCCGACTACGTGGAAGATGCCGACATCAGTGCTGCCGATCTTGCCCTTGCTGGACACACCCATGGCGGACAGGTAACCCTCTTCGGTCTTTACGCTCCCATCACCGCATCAAAGTACGGTATGCGATACCGCACAGGACTAAAGCACAACCGTCACGGTATCCCCATCATCATCTCCAACGGACTGGGCACCTCACGTCGCAACATCCGCTTCTGCGCCCCGACAGACATCGTCGTGGTCACGCTGCAGAGCAAATAGTAGTTCAGTTTGACTCATTCCGCCTACAGCCAAAGGTAACTTCGAGATTAAGGCGGAGAACAATTAAAGAATAAAAAGAAAGGAGCAGGTTAAACTTGCTCCTTTCTTTACTATAAGTCCGTGATTTGTTACTTTACTTTCACACCCGTCATCGTGTATTTCGAGCCATCGGGCAGTATGATAAACATCTCACCATTCTCTATAACCTTCTGCACACGCTGCAGGCCCTCGCCACACAGGGAGTCAATATCCGTAGTGTTGCCTACGGCTGTAATCTGGCAAGAGTTGCCACCGTCGGCCACACCAATGCGGCCACCGGGCCCCCAGTCGTTGATCAGCAAGGCACGGTATTGGTCTACGTTCACGAAGTGTGCATTGTCGAAGTATACCACAAAGGTATTTGCATACGCACCGGGTTTGAAGTATACCGCATCTTTCGGAGTAGCACTCAACGAGCCGTCCTTGTTCACATACTTCCGTTCGGCAGGATGGTACAGGTAGCGGGTCTTTCCGCCATCGTTGCTGATGAACATGAACTGCTGGCGTGCATCCTGTTTGTCCGAAGCGATGCCTAGTTCAATGATAGACTGCAGTCTGCTTCCTCCCTTGGCCACTACCCATGCGGTAGCCCCATGCTCATGATGCGGCTGAGCCACGTGATAGAGCGTTTCGCTGTCCAATTCGGGCTGAGGCTCAGGCTCCGTATCATCCTCAGCCGTGAGGGCCACAGCGGTGCTCATCACCATCACACCGGGGAAGGTGTGGCTCTGGTCATAGACGATACCGTTGTTTTCTATGGTACGTGCACGGGAGAGCATCTTGAAGCTGAAGGCATCGTAACCTCCATTGGGTAGTGTTATCTCCAGATAATGGTCACCAACTGGCATATTCTGCCATGCTGAGTGGAAGTAGGTGCTGGTCTGTCCGTCGAAGAGTGCAGCGAGGCCACCACCGTCAGGAGCAGTGGGGTTCAGCGCGTTGTGGTCGGCATTCGAGGTGATGTTGCTTGCCGTCAGTGCAATCTTGGTGCCGTTGGCATCGTAGAGCTCCAGTTCGGACAAGCAGAAGTACTTGGTGTTTCCTTTGGTTCGGTTCACCGTGATACGCAACTTCGTCACCTTGCCACCCTGTGCACGATAGAGCGGCGAGGTGTAGATGGCAATCTTTTCCGTCTGGTTATGCCATACCGCACCGTCAATCCAGCCGTTGGCACCGGAATTGAACTGGGTTGTGTACTTCAATTCAGAGTCAGGATCGGGAGTTACACTATTTTGGGTATACACCGCGTTCACCACTAAGTTACTCTGCACATTGGTAAAGTTCTTGTCCCAGCCTGTAAAGGTATAACCCTCGCGTGTGGGAGGTGTAGGCGCTGTGGCTGATTCTCCCTGCTTCACCGTCTGTGTCTTGAGTACCGCACTATTCCAGTCGCAGAAGGTGACGGTGTATTCGGGCTCTGGCTCGGGTGCCACCTCACCAATCGGTGCAATGGTGATGGTGCGGGTAGCCGTGATGTTGGTGCCGTCGATGGTCGTTGCCTGTACGGTCACCGTACCGCCCGCATTCGGATTCTTGGCCGTAAGGATACCGGTCGAGGTGATGGTAGCCAGGTCATTGCCACCGATAATTTCCCAGCGCACATTGCGCGAAGTGGCAGCTGCGGGCAGAATCTCGGCATAGAGAGCCAGCGAAAGGTTATCCTCCGTAGTAGCATACTTCTTGGTAGCTGAGAGTACCGATACACTGTTGGCATAGACCATCGTATTGGCCATATTGCAGTTCACCACATTGCTCTGTCCCTTCAGTTCAGTTGCTCTTGCCGCGGTTCTGTTCATTGCGGGAGCATTGGCGGCTCCGTTGCCCAAGATATACTCGATGGCATAGTAGGGCGCATTGGCATCGGGTGCATAGTCGGTGTATGAACTGTGACGGTTGCTTACCGAGCCTATCTCTTCCAAATCATCGGGCGATGTACCGCGCAGGATGTTGTAGCCCACTACATTGCCTCCTTCATAGCCGCTCCAGATGAGGTTCCAGGTGTTGTTAGTCAATCCACGGTTGATAGTGAGGTGCGAGGTGGTATGCGGGCTGCTGTAAGGCACAGGTACTTCGACATCGGGAAGCACTGCCTGCAACACATAACATTCCGATTGAATGGCAGCATTGGAAGAGTAGTCGGTATATGCTCCATCAGAGACATTTGCCACACCTATCTCCACATATCGGTTGCGGCGGTTAGTCTCCTTCAAGATACGCACCTCTGCACACATGTCAGTTGAGTTCCAACGAATCACATTATGCCCTTCAGCATCAGCAGTGACCACGGTGATGGGTATCAGGTCAGACAATCCCAAGATTTTCCTGTCACAGACAACCATTGTTTCACAACCACTGGCATTAGTCAGAGTCATCTTGAAATACAATTTCTCATAAGAAGTATTCAAGGTAATCTTATTACCTTCGATTTTAATCTGTTCCTTATCATACTCACTCAAGGCACTTAACGGATAATAAGAGTTTAACTCGCCAGTTGTGCTCAGTAGCCACTCTACAGTTACGCCTTCAGGTATCTTGATTTCTGTCGTTGTATAGTTAAACAATGTAGGTATAAACACCCCAGCATTGCTGTCCTCCACATAAATCATACGCGTCATTACCTTATCCCCTAACGTCAAGCTCACTGTCTTGGTGCCTGGAGCATTCCACGAGAGGTGATAGGGACCATAGCCCGAGCCTGATTCAACATGAGCGCCATCAAAGTCCCATACAGGAGTTTCTGTTGACGATGAACCGGTATAGGTAAATTGAGCTATTTCTCCTGAACAAACAGATGCAGGAGCACCAATCGCATAGACTTCCTCCACGCTTACGGTCAGCGGTTCGGTAAACACACTCCAGTCGCCTTGCAAGTCGATAGCCTGCAATTGAATCTCATATTCACCTATGGGCAATACACTATTGGGCACGAGGTACTGCTTGGCTGTGATGTAGTTGAAGTTGCGTATAGGTGCAGCGTTCGAGTTGCAAGCATTCTGCGGAGAGATGATGTAGGCACCCTCACCACTTGCGTCCTTCTTCTTCACCGAGAGGTTGTAGCGCATTTGAGTACCGGGCGTAGCATCATCTTTGGCATGGTTCCACTCGATGAGCAATCCCTTGTCTGTCTGCACGGCACGCATATCGGTGGGTGCAGCAGGACGCTCATTGGCTGGGCTATGGAGCGTGACAATGCCAAAATTCGCAGGAGCATAATTGCCAGGACCTACAATATCGTACCAGTTTAAGCAAAAAGCCCACGGATGGTTCGGCAATTTGATGGCATTCTCTTCAAGAACATTAGCAAAACTACAATGTAGCACAAAGCCTTGTTGGATGACACCTTCAGCACCGAAATAGTGCACATAATAGCCATAGCCTGCACTACCCTTCGACTCGTCCTGTTGGTTGGTCATCACATCCAAGTAGCCGTTATTGTCGAGGTCGATGACCTGCATATAGTTGTAGCCGGAGCTGTAACGGCCAAGCTCGCCTATCGGCAATACATCGGGAACACTGAATCGTTCATTCCTCTCATTCCAAAGGATGTAGGGAGCTCCATCGGCACGCATGGACAGGAAGTCGAGGTAGCCATCGTTATTCATATCCACAAGGTAGAGGAGGCTACTGTGCACATCGTCATTGCCATAACTTAGTTCTTCTGTGAAAGGTATAGTCATGGCCTCAAATTCGCAGTTCCCTTTGTTGACAAGTACGGTCAGGCATCGATAAAGAAAAGGTTCAGTACTATTGTCCATAAGGGCTGCACATATATCGGTAAAACCGTCGCGGTTGATGTCGGCATAGAAATGGGAGTGCCCATGTCCATAAGAGTAAATATTTTCTATCTGTTGCGCTTGATAAGAGCCATCCGATTGCCTGATACCCAAATACCTCTTACCATCCTTCTGAGAAGAACCGACCAAATCGAAGTTCCCATCATGCGTAAAGTCTACATAACTGCTCTCAAATCTATATTCATCATAAGAAT
Organism: Bacteroidaceae bacterium; assembly: GCA_017517925.1. Taxonomy (GTDB): domain Bacteria; phylum Bacteroidota; class Bacteroidia; order Bacteroidales; family Bacteroidaceae; genus UBA1189. The sequence continues at coordinate 7,839 of JAFWXS010000089.1, forward strand.
CAAAGATAACCGCGAGGTTTTCATCCTCCTTCTTGGCCTTCATATTGGTTGTACCATTGTGTGGGAGATAGTAGTATATTTCATCTCCGCCATCGAACAGATAGTCCATTGCGCCATTGTGGTCCCAGTCGTACCAGAAGCCTCGCCCCATAGTCAATCCCGTGTTCCATATACCGGCAGCCTGAGCGAATGAGAAGTTCTCGCCACCCTTGAAAATAGCTTCCGCATAATCCCCCTTTGCATCAGCGACATCCCAATAGCCGTCCATGTTATAGTCGGCCATTACGCATGGGAGATTGTTATCAGAACCAGTAGTATTATTACTCTCCAAGAAATCGTCCCACTCAGTCCCGAAAATCTCTGCCAAGTCGGTATAGTTGGGGGTCACATTCACCATCTCCACATACGATGTACTGGTGCCATCGGCCGCAGTTAAGGTGTGGGTGATAGCCTTCTCGCCAGCAGCGTTGATGACGATTTCCACCTCGTAGCCATCGTCCGTACATTCGCCATCTTCGGCAGTCCAGGTATGGGTGAAGCCGTCCGGCATAGCGGTTGCCGTGGCAATGAGTTTCTCGCCACATCCCAGTTCTGTCCTGCTCACGCGGAAGTCGGCCACAAACCCCGTGTGCTCTATGCTGGCCTCCTCGCTCCATGCCGAGCCCACATGCTGGGCGTCGAGGGTCTGCACTGACACATAGATGGTGGCCGGCTGACGCTGTGTGAGATTGAGCGTATAGTTGTGAAATCTGCTCATGTTGCCATCCAAGAAGTTGCGGCGACTGCCATCGGCATTGGCATGGGCACGCAGGATATCATCACCACCCGGTGTGGTGCCTACACGCAGGGCATAGGTGAGGTCGCTCGTGGCGGTGCGGTCGTCACTACCATCGCCCCAGCTGACGGTGAGCATACCATTGTTATAATTCAGCTCGGGCTTGGAAGGAGCTGTGGGAGCGGTGTTCGCTGCACCGACAAAGCTATAGGCAGGAACACCATCAACATCGGCCCACACATCCATGCGACCGTCATTGTTGATGTCCTCCGCACTAATCTTCGCGCTATTGACATCCTTTCCGTCGGTAACCGCCACTAAGAACTCGGGCTGTGCAAAGGTCTTGTCCGGCTGACCCTTTAACCATACGAGATCTTGACCAGTTCGTCCCTTAAGGTCGCCTCGGAACGCCAACAGGTCATAGTACCCGTCGCCATCCAAGTCCTGACAGTTCGAGAAGAGCAGGTTGTTGCTGCCATAGTCCTGCTCGTCGAGCTGGGTAAACTTACCCGTGCCGTCATTCTCGAAGAACATGGTGTAGGCATAGCCCGTGCTATTGAGCGGAGCCGAGAAGGTAACGAGGATATCCACATCGCCATCGCGGTCGAAGTCGTAGCAATACATCTCGCGGTCTACCTGTATGTTCTCGTACAGGGTCTGCATCTCGAAGTCACCCTCGCCACGGTAAACGGCTACCCATAGCTCCTGACCAGGGAAGATGAAGTCCTGTATGTGGTCACCATTGAGGTCGGCCACCACCACAGAACCACCGAGTTCGGTGTAAATCCAACGACCATCACCACCATTATAGTAGAGCACACCATTCTTCTCGTCGATGAGGTCGACATATCCGTCGGCATTGAGGTCGAGCGCACGAGTGGGTGCCGCCACGGTGGGATTCATACCTTGGGCACGCATCTGCGGAGCACTGGCCTCACGGCGGGGAGGAGCCGAGGCAAGCGATACGCCCGAGAAACGCACGGGAGAGGGGCGCGGCTTTCTGTTAGTATTGGTACTGTACCAATCGTCGGGGTCGAAGGAGGCTTCATACGCCGCCTCTGTCACCACCTGCATAAACTGCTCCACAAATGAGCCATCGGACTGCTGCACCATAATGCTATAGCCACTGTAGCTGTCGCCTCTTTCCTTCAGATAGTCGATGCGACCATCGTTATTGACGTCAAAGTTGGCAATAATGAGTGCGCCATCCTCAAAAGCATGAGAGTCTCCCTGTGATATGTATGAGCCTGAGTATCCTGCACTGAAATCCATTACGCCATCGCCATTGAGGTCTTCTACATAGTAGAAGTCACCACCCATGTCAGAGAAACTCTTAAGTATCTTGAACTGTTGGGAGATACCGGCAGTGTAATACGGGTTTACTGGATAAACCGTCATTCCAATGCCTATCTCATTATACAAGAATCCCTTCTCGCCCACACCCTCAAAATCATACCAATGCTCGGCACGAGGAGCGACCTCAGGAAAGAGATTATCAATCGTACTATAGGTAGCATATACGACCAAATCAGCAAATACATTCTCATAATTGATATCCCAACCCGCGAAGGCGTATCCATCGCGAACGGGGTTGGCTGGGGCTGTGGGCGACTGTCCCTGCTTCACCGTCTCGGTCTTGAGCACCGTGCCGTCCCAGTCGTAGAAGGTGACGGTATACTCGGCATCGGTATCGATATCAAGTTCACTGACGCTGACACGGAAGTCGTCACATGCAGCCCAGTTGGCATTGCAACCCACACCGCGGTAACCGATAGTCAGCGTGCCATCAGTGACTTCAACAGTCACCGCATATTCTGATGCCGTAATGGTAGTAACCGCCACCTGCTGGTCTTCGGCAAAGATATAGGTCCCCTGAGGAGTTACAGATGCATCGCTCTCATCTTTGGCATGTGCCAACGCCGTTACCACATAAGTGCCATTGGGAACAGTCTGCGTCTGTGACCATTCAAAATCGCTCAAACCTACGCCATCCCATTCGTTTTTCCAAGCCTCCATAAAATAGGTTCCTTGGTAACCGTGACTGGCGGCAGTACCCTGAGCACCAAGGTTAATGGCATTCGCTGGACCGGAGATGGTCCAACCCGTAGTGTTGCCCGTTTCAAAATCGGTATTCAAGAATTCTATACCCGTAATGCCATCATTAATGACACCTCCTACATTACGTGTGTAACTTGCGTGTATTTCCAGGTCGGAAACCACGGTGGAAAATGTCTTGTCCCATCCCGTGAAGGTGTAGCCCAAGCGTTCAGGGTCGGCAGGGGGAGTGACAGACTGACCACCCTTCACTGTTTCAGTCTTGAGCACCGTATCGTCCCAATCGTAGAAGGTGACGGTGTACTCGGCATTGGTATCAATCTGGCGCGTTATACGGAAGTCGTCACATGCTACCCAGTTGGTATTGCAACCCACTCCGCGGTAACCGATAGTAAGCGTACCATCAGTGACATCAACGGTCACCGAGTATTCTGATGCCGTAACGGTAGTAATCGCTACCTGCTGGTCTTCGGCAAAGATATAGGTCCCCTGAGGAGCTACAGATGCATCCCTCTCATCCTTGGCGTGGGCCAACGCCGTTACCACATAAGTGCCATTGGGAACAGTCTGCGTCTGTGACCATTCGAAATCGCCCAAGCCTATGCCATCCCATTCGTTTTTCCAAGCCTCCATAAAATAGGTTCCTTGGTAACCGTGGTTAGCAGCAGTGTTGATTGTACTAGGGCTGGCATTCACTGGACCGGAGATGGTCCATCCCGTAGTGCCGTTTTCGAAATCGGTGTTCACGAACAAGGTGGTAACATCTACACCCTCCTGCGCACTCACCGCAACGCTACATAGTAGCGTAGCCACCATGAGCAAAAGATTTCTTGCGTGTTTCATAGTCGTAGAACTTATAAGTTAGTGAATAGATTGGTTGCTCTCTATTGTGCCTATAAGTTCTCCGGATTCGGCGGTGGTTTATACCTTATGTATATAAGAAAAGCGTGAGAACCTGTACCTGTTACCCGTTCCACACTCTAAAGGCCTTCGCATTGCCCGATTGATCGAAACGAGCAACGCAGACCCCACGCCGATATGTATATATACGACCCAATCGCCATACCCTCTACCAATCACTGGCAGTAACAGCATAGCATATGGATACGATAGACATATCCCGTGGCACCTACCGTTGCTTTGTTTTTGATCAATCAATTGAAGTTGCGAAGTTCTTAGAGTGTCAAAACCAAAGCGTCAAGTAAACGCCTTTCCAAAATGTCATCCCCACCCTACCGCCTCAATCCGTATACACCAAATCAAGGTACCGGCGTGAAGATGTGACAAAGATATAACAAGCCGAGCGGAGAACAAAATAAATTCACTTATTTTTTATCCCGCCGACGCTGAACCTTTAGGTCGACGCCCGTAGGGGCTGAATCAATGAGCGTCGGTTGCGACGAAGGAACCTTAGGTTCCCCGAGGAGTGTGACGAAGTCACCTTATCGCAGTGTATCCTCCATTGCATACGGGAATTATGATGATCAAGGGTTATGGATTATAGGTTATGGGAATAGACGAGCAGGACCAGAAATTGGGTGTACCCGTTTTTTGTAATGGGTTTACCCTTCACGACTCGAGGGTCTACCTGTTTTAGCGCAAGGGTACACCCGATAGAAACGTCAGAAAATATATGTTTCGGGCTTTTAGGTTGTGGGTATCGGCAGTCGGCCGTAACTTGCAGTATATGTGAATATTGACGACCGACACCCACTCTCAGGGGTGTCGGTGGGGCGTGAACCGCTATGACGGACACCCCGCAACAGGGGTATCGGTCGCTAACACACAATGATACAAGCAATCACCGATACCTACGACATAAAACACTAAACACCTTTTTCCGATAGGCTATGGCGGTTCCCGTCTTGCCCAAGACGGGACTTCGTGTAGGCCTACAAAATTTCCCGCGTAGGCCTACACAAGAGTTTTTCTACAAAGGGATTTTCAGAAACGGACAAAGAGATTTTTTCCATCGCAGGCCTGCAATAAAAAAATTGGACAAAGGCTTTTTCGAAAAAGTCTTTGTCCAGTTTATCTTCCGAGCTGCTACGAAAAAGATAGGGCGCAACTCACGTTGCGCCCTATCACTGATATAGCTATAATGTAATTACTCTGCCTGTGCCTCTTCAGCTGCGGGAGCCTCGGTAGCGGGAGCTTCAACAGCCGGAGCAGCTGCTGCGCTCTTCTTAGAACGACGAGTACGTGTAGCCTTCTTGGCAGTCTTGGCCATGTTCTCATTGTAGTCTACCAACTCGATGAATGCCATAGGAGCAGCGTCGCTCATACGTGAACCGAGCTTGATGATGCGGGTGTAGCCACCGGGACGGTCGCCAACCTTTACTGCAACTTCCTTGAAGAGCTCAGTTACTGCATACTTGTCCTGCAAGTAGCTGAATACTACACGACGTGAGTTAGTAGTGTCGTTCTTAGACTTGGTGATCAGAGGCTCAACGTACTTCTTCAGTGCCTTGGCCTTTGCGAGAGTCGTAGTGATTCTTTTGTGCTTGATCAAAGAGCAAGCCATGTTTGCCAACATAGCGCTTCTATGAGAAGCAGTACGACCCAGATGGTTGAATTTCTTGTTATGTCTCATTTCGATTATTCTTTATCTAATTTGTATTTTGTAATATCAGTTCCAAACGACAGATTCAGACTCTCGAGCAAATCATCAAGCTCAGTGAGCGATTTCTTACCGAAGTTGCGGAACTTCAAGAGGTCGGTCTTGTTGAACTGTACCAGCTCACCAAGGGTCTCTACCTCGGCAGCCTTCAAGCAGTTGAGCGCACGAACAGAGAGGTTCATATCGGTCAACTTGGTCTTGAGCAACTGACGCATGTGAAGTACCTCCTCATCGAACTCCTCGTTGGCATCGAAGGCGGTGTCCTCGAGGGTGATCTTCTCATCAGAGAAGAGCATGAAGTGATGAATGAGGATCTTGGCAGCCTCCTTCAGTGCATCCTTCGGGTGGATGGAACCATCGGTAGCAATCTCAAGTACGAGCTTGTCGTAGTCGGTCTTCTGCTCGACACGGTACTGCTCGATAGCATACTTGACATTACGTATCGGGGTGTAGATAGAGTCTACGGGGATGGTGTTGATTTCTGTGCAGAACACGCGGTTCTCCTCAGAGGGAACATAGCCACGACCTTTGTTGATAGAGAGCTCTATCTGCATTGTAGCCTTGGAATCTAAGTGGCAAATTACCAATTCAGGATTTAACACTTCAAATCCGCTCAGGCACTTACTGATGTCACCTGCCTTGAATTCTGTGGCGTTCTCAACGGTGATGGTAACCTTCTCCGTTTCAACTTCTTCTACAATCTGTTTGAATCGAACCTGCTTCAGATTCAAGATGATGTTGGTAACGTCTTCCTTTACACCGGGAACCGTAGCAAACTCGTGCTCTACACCCTCAATCTTGATGGTGTTGATAGCAAAGCCTTCGAGCGAAGACAAGAGGATGCGACGGAGAGCATTACCAATGGTAATACCGAAACCAGGCTCAAGAGGACGGAACTCGAACTTACCAAACTTCGAGTCGGCTTCCAACATGATAACTTTATCAGGCTTTTGAAATGCTAATATCGCCATGAGTAATCTATTAATTTTTAGAGTACAATTCTACAATCAGTTGTTCCTTGATGTTCTCGGGGATATCCTCACGAGCGGGAACGTGCATGAACTTACCAGCCTTTGCTGACTCGTCCCACTCAAGCCAAGGATACTTGCTGTGGTTGAAACCTGCCAATGAGTTCTCAATCACCTCGAGTGACTTAGACTTCTCGCGAACACCTACAACATCACCGGGCTTAACAGCACAAGAAGCGATGTTTACCACCTTGCCGTTGAGCACGATGTGCTTGTGAGAAACGAGCTGACGGGCAGCAGCACGAGTAGGAGCGATACCCAAACGGAATACTACGTTGTCGAGACGTGACTCGAGACCCTGAAGGAGGAGCACACCGGTGATACCGTTCTTACGAGCAGCTGCATCGAAGAGGTTGCGGAACTGACGCTCCAATACACCGTATGTATACTTAGCCTTCTGCTTCTCAGCCAACATCTGACCATACTCAGAGGTCTTGCGACGTTTGTTGTTACCATGCTGGCCGGGAGGGAAGTTTCTCTTAGCTAAAATCTTGTCTGCACCGAAGATGGGCTCACCAAATCTACGGGCAATCTTTGTTTTTGGTCCAGTATATCTTGCCATTTTGTTATTTTCAATTTAGGATTCCCAACGCTTATTCAGCACTGCCTACAGCCGCGATTGCAGATAGGAAGAGTACAATCCAAAAAGACAATGCGGAATAATTGTTGCGAACAGGTTATTGTATATTATACTTTTCTTCTCTTGGGAGGACGACAACCGTTGTGGGGCAGCGGTGTAACGTCGATAATTTCCATAACCTCAATACCGGCTCCGTGTACCGAACGGATAGCAGACTCACGTCCGTTACCGGGACCCTTCACATAGGCCTTCACCTTTCTCAAGCCAAGGTCATAAGCTACCTTAGCGCAATCCTCTGCTGCCATCTGAGCTGCGTAGGGTGTGTTCTTCTTAGAACCACGGAATCCCATCTTACCTGCCGAAGACCAAGAGATAACCTCGCCTTCACTGTTAGCAAGCGAAACAATAATGTTATTGAATGATGAATGAACATGAAGCTGTCCGATTGCATCAACCTTCACATTTCTTTTCTTTGTTACGACTGATTTTTTTGCCATAGTTTATATATCAACTTTTAATTCTTACTTTGTGGCTTTCTTCTTGTTAGCAACAGTTTTCTTGCG
>JAFWXS010000090.1 GCA_017517925.1 Bacteroidaceae bacterium
CCATACAGTATCCTTGCTTACCTCGTCCATTACAAAGAACTTGTCTTTGGGTGAACGGCCGGTGTAAACACCTGTCATCACGTTAACGGCGCCGAGCTCGGTCTCCTGACCCTTCTCGAAACCTTCAAGACCTGCTTTTGTCTCCTCTTGGAACAAAACTTCATAAGACGGATTGTGCAAAACCTCTACTGCACCGGTGATTCCGTACTTGCTCAAATCAATGTTTGCCATTTGCTTATTAAATTAAAAAGTTATGGTTAATATTCTTTTTTCTTTCACTTTTCGGGCCAGTCAGAGAAAGTCCCTTTCTAACCGTGTACAAATATAACAAGGATTTTCTTTAGCGAAAAGCCGGATAGTGAATTTCTTTGGTTAATAAAAGCAAAAATGCTTTATAACATATTTTTTATCGTTATTTGCAAATAAAAGTGTTAATTAGAGTTTGCATTTGCAATCGGCTTTCACTGCCGACCATCCATAAAGCGCAACAATGGCGAAGCATACAAATGGCATAATGAACGAGAGATTCACTGCAGGCATATTTCCAATAGTGCCAAGGTCTATGATGGCACCTTGTATGGGAGGGATAACGGCACCACCCACGATAGCCATCACAAGGAAGGCTGCACCGAAAGTCGTATCTTCGGGCTTCACATCTTCAAGGGCAATGCCATAGATGGTGGGGAACATGAGCGACATGAATGCACTTGTCGCCATCAAACAGTACAGGCCTCCCATGCCGTCAATGAGAATCGTTCCCGATGTGGTCAGGCAAGCACCGATGCCGAAATACATGAGCAGTCGCCGTGAACTGATGCGCTGCATGAGATAAGTGCTGACAAAGCGTGAAGTAAGGAAGAATGTCATGGCTACAATATTATATCGCTGTGCCGTAGCTTTATCAATACCCAGGCGGTCGGCATACTGGATAATAAAGGTCCACGTCATGATCTGCGCCCCCACGTAGAAGACTTGCGCCGCTACTCCACTGCGGTATAGCTTATTCTGCCACAGGCGTTTTAGGGTGATACTATTCTTGGTTCTCACGCCTTCACCTCGTGTTTGAGGAATCTTCGTGCAGGCGATGATGATAAATACAACCAGCACTGCCACTCCTAATAATACGTACGGGTTACGTATCATGGACAAGTCGTGTAAACGTATGTCGGCTTTCTCCGCCTCACTTAAAGTGTGGTAGATGATGTTGCCCGCAGCATCACGTTTGTCCGAAATGAGATTAGGCAGCACCACAAGAGCAGCAACGGCCATACCCGAAAGTGAACCCATAGGGTTGAATGCCTGTGCCAAATTGAGACGACGTGTGGATGTCCGGGGATCACCCAAAGAGAGGATGAGTGGGTTGGCCGTAGTTTCCAAGAAGGCAAGGCCGAAAGTCAACACATAGAGCGACACACAGAAGAATGCAAAGCTCTGGTAGGCTGCAGCAGGAATAAACATGAAAGCCCCTACTGCATACAGCGCCAATCCCAACAGGATGCCGCTCTTGTAGCTATACTTACGAATGAACAATGCAGCAGGTATAGCCATCGTTGCATACCCTCCGTAAAATGCCAATTGTATCAAGGAGGACTTGGCTACGGAGAATTCCATCAGCGTCTGGAATGCTGCTACCATAGGATGGGTGATGTCGTTGGCAAATCCCCACAGAGCAAACAGTGAAGTGATGAGGATAAAAGGAATGAGGAATTTCTTTTCTACGAGTTTCGGTTTGCTGTTACTCATGAATAAAAACGTATAAGATTTCGAGGGGCAAAGGTAGTTGAAAAGAAATTCAAACACAAAATTTACAGCAGTTTCTCCTCAGCGATACGAGAATAGTAGGCCATCATTTCGGGTATCAAGAATTTATGTTTACCTTTGTGCCTACTTAACATTACAAAAACAGCTATGATAGAATATCTCAAAGGTGACCTCACCGAACTTACTCCCACCACCGCCACCATCGAATGTCACGGAGTGGGCTACCTCGCCAACATCTCGCTGTACACCTATACCGCTATACAGAACCGCCCGCAGACAAAGCTCTACATCTACGAAAACATCCGCGAGGACGCCCACGTGCTCTACGGCTTTGCCGATAAACGCGAGCGTGAGCTCTTCTTGCTGCTCATCTCCGTGTCGGGTATCGGTGGCAATACGGCACGTACCATCCTCTCGGCCCTCAACCCCAATGAGTTGTGCGAGGTGATAGGCTCGGGCAACGACAAGCTGCTCAAGATGGTCAAGGGCATCGGTGGCAAAACCGCCCAGCGCATCATCGTAGAACTGAAAGACAAGATCGTATCTATAGGCGGTGACACCATGGATTCGCCCACAGGCAACGCCCTCTTTGCCGAGACCAACAGCGAAGTGCTCGAGAGTGCCGTGGCTGCCCTCTCCATGCTGGGCTACACCGCCGCCGCCTCGCAGAAGGTGGTGAAGGCTATCCTAAAGGAACAGCCTACGGTAAGCGTAGAGGCCGCCATCAAGGAGGCACTGCGCCGATTATAGCCAAATCAGTTTTTTGCAAAACATTCAAGTCTGTTTCGCAAACAGAAGACAAACAGAAGATACGCTGCACCTCGGAAATGCTCAAATAAAATTTGGCATTCCTCACGGTTTGCAGTATCTTTGCAATTTAATAAAAAGATAATAAGATATTATGATAGAACAAAATCTGGTGAAGAGTATTGTAGAGGCGATACAAGCACTCTACGGTACTGCCGTGGAACCTGCACAGGTACAGCTACAAAAGACTAAGAAGGAGTTTGAGGGCCACCTGACCCTCGTGGTGTTTCCCTTCCTGCGTGCTTCGCGCAAGGGCCCCGAGCAGACGGCACAAGAGATAGGCGAATACCTGGCCGCACATGAACCCATGGTACAAGCGTTCAACGTCATCAAGGGATTCCTAAACATCTCCATCGCCGCATCGGCATGGGTGGAGTTGCTCGGTACCATCGACAACGATGCGAAATATGGTCTGCAGACTCCTACGGAGAACTCTCCGCTGGTGATGATAGAATACTCATCACCCAACACCAACAAGCCCCTCCATCTGGGTCACGTGCGCAACAACCTCCTCGGTTATGCGCTTGCCAACATCATGGAGGCCAACGGCAACCGCGTGGTGAAGACCAACATCGTGAACGACCGCGGTATACACATCTGCAAGTCGATGCTGGCATGGCAGAAGTATGGCGAGGGCGAGACTCCCGAGACATCGGGCAAGAAGGGCGACCACCTCATCGGCGACTACTACGTGGCCTTCGACAAGCACTACAAGGCCGAGGTGGCCGAAATCATGGAGCGCGAGGGCTGCACCAAGGAGGAGGCCGAAGCTAAGTCACCTCTGATGGCCGAGGCACGTGAGATGCTCGTGAAGTGGGAGGCAGGCGATCCCGAGGTGCGCGCCCTGTGGCAAATGATGAACGAGTGGGTATATGCAGGATTCGACGAGACATATAAGATGATGGGGGTAGACTTCGACAAGATATACTACGAGTCACAGACCTATCTTGAGGGTAAGGAGAAGGTGCTCGAAGGATTGGACAAGGGTTTCTTCTTCCGCAAGGAGGATGGTTCCGTATGGGCCGACCTCACCGGTGAGGGCCTCGACCACAAGATCTTGCTCCGTAGCGACGGTACATCGGTGTACATGACTCAGGACATCGGTACCGCCAAGCTCCGCTTCCAGGACTACCCCATCAACAAGATGATCTACGTGGTGGGTAACGAGCAGAATTACCACTTCCAGGTGCTCTCTATCCTGCTCGACAAGCTGGGCTTCGACTGGGGCAAGGATCTCGTGCACTTCTCATACGGCATGGTGGAGCTCCCCGAGGGTAAGATGAAGAGCCGCGAAGGCACCGTGGTGGATGCCGACGACCTCATGGCCGAGATGATAGCCACCGCACGCGATACATCCAAGGAACTGGGCAAACTTGATGGACTCACCACTGAGGAGGCCGAGGATATCGCACGTATCGTAGGACTCGGAGCACTCAAGTACTTCATCCTCAAGGTCGATGCCCGTAAGAACATGACCTTCAATCCCAAGGAGTCTATCGACTTCAACGGCAACACAGGTCCCTTCATCCAGTACACCTACGCACGCATCCAGTCTATCCTGCGCAAGGCGCAAGATATTCAATTGACAATGGACAATGGACAATTGACTATTAATGAAAAGGAGATGGAGCTAATCCAAAAGTTGGCCGAGTTCCCCGCCGTAGTGAAGGATGCCGGTGTCACCTACACCCCATCGGTGATTGCCAACTATGTGTACGACCTCGTGAAGGAGTTCAACCAATTCTACCACGACTACAGCATCCTGCGCGAAGAGGACGAAGCCGTGAAGCGCTTCCGCCTTGTGCTCTCGGCCAACGTGGCCAAGATTATCCGTCTCGGTATGGGACTGTTAGGTATCGAGGTGCCTGAGAGAATGTAATGGGAAAAAAACTCAAGTTCTATGTCGTTTGGAATGGTCTCACCCCTGGTATATACCACAGTTGGGACGCTTGCCAAGCGCAGATAAAGGGCGTCAAAGGGGCGGTGTACAAGTCGTTCGACTCGAAAGAGGAAGCCGAGCGGGCGTATGCCTCACCTGCCTACTCCTATATAAAAAAGAAGGGTGACTCCCCTACCCCAACCTTCACTCTCGACACCTTGCCGCCCAGCGTAGAGCGCTACGCCCTTGCCGTAGATGCCGCCTGCAGCGGCAATCCCGGTCCGATGGAGTATCGCGGCGTATACCTTGGTGATGGCAAGGAGATATTCCACTTTGGCCCCGTGCATGGCACCAACAATATAGGTGAGTTTCTGGCCATCGTACACGCCTTGGCCATGCTTGACAAGCAGGGCCTCAAGATGACCATCTACATCGACAGCCGCACGGCCATCAGCTGGGTACGCAAGAAGTGCTGCAAGACACAGCTCGAGCGCACGGCCGAGACCGAACAGCTGTTCCTGCTCATCGAGCGAGCCGAAGCGTGGCTCAAGGCACACCGCGTTACCATCCCCATCGTAAAGTGGGAAACCGAGCAATGGGGTGAAGTACCTGCCGACTTCGGGCGTAAGTAATCCTATTGAGGTATCTCTATAATAAGAAAAGTCTCCTGTGAAGGAGACTTTTCTGTTATATGATTTCCATTATATTCTTATTTTATCACAATCTTTTTCCCATCCTTGATATACAATCCCTTGCTCGGATTGATGTGGCGGCGACCCTGCAAGTCATAATATACGGGGTGCGAGGGTGCTCTTGTCGCTTCTGTGGCTTCTATGCCTGTTGCATTGGGGTCACGCTCCACGACAATCTCCACAGTCTCTCTTTTGAGATGGATAGTACCGATAGGGAGTTCCCCTGAGACTACCAAATAGCCATAGGGAACGTATTCCTCGTATGAGGGATACTCACTGCCTGCCGTAAGACGGAACTCCTTCTTCCCTACGCTGATGCCACGGAAATAGAAGTTATAGGTCAGCACACCGCTTTCGCCCTCCTCCAGTTCATCGCTTGAGGGTGTTTCCATGAGATAGAATGAGGCACCGTTGCCCGTACCATGGGCAAAGAGACGGGTTTTGGTGGTGTTGGTCACGTTGTTGTTCACTGCATTGCCCGAGGTATTGTTGTAGCAGATGGCCACGTAGCCCGGTATCGTCGTGGTGTCGAAGGTCCATTCCGTCTTGTCGGTGCTCAGCTCTACCATCGTTTCGCTATTGCCATTGGCTGCATAGAGGTACTTGCCGCTCACGTTGCTGCGGATGTAGTATTTGCCTTCTGCCGATGTAGCTTCGAGTGTCCATTGTGTGCATTCACTACCTTGACCGTTCAGTGTGCCATTGTCATCGGCAAGGCACTGTCCGCGGTCGGCACTTTTGTTGGTGAAGGTGACGATGCTGCCATCAGTGATGGTAGATGCCGGAGCCTGACGAGGCACGTAGTCGTCCATCCAGTGGCGTGCATAGATGTACTGGCCCAAGTCGAGCATCTCGGTGTCGATAGTCATGCGGCGCACGAAGCTTCTCCAGTCCTTCTTCTCCTGAGGTGTCCATCCAGCCTCGGCCACACACATGAAGCGGGGTAGGGCAAGGTACTCCAAGTATTCGTTGCTGCTGACATGCTCTGTCCAGAAGGTGGCCTGCACACCGATGTAGTACTTGGCATTCTCTGCACTGACATTGCTCGGCACGGGCATATAGTTGTATGTGGCAGACACGACATCGTTGCCCGAGCCTGCTGCTGTGGGTTCGCCATAGTCGTTGCTCTGCTTGCGATTGATATAGTAGCAACCGCTTCCCCACTCCGAAATGATGGCATTCAGCCCTAATGAAGCTGCCTTGGCTGCCCCGCTCTGACAGGGGTTCCAGCACATGATGGTGGCTCCCGACTGCTTCATCAGGTCGAGGTCGGCACCACCTTCCGTGATGCTCTCGTTCCAGCAGAACATCTTCTTGCCTAAGGTGCCGAGATGCGCGTTGATCTCACGGATAAACTCAGTCTGTAATGCACGGAAGCTGCTCTTGCCCAGCTGCTTGAGCTTCTCCTGACAGAGCGCATTGCTTTCCCACTGCGTGGTAGGGCACTCGTCGCCACCGATGTGGAAGTAGGGGTAGGGGAAGATATCGCACAGCTCGGTGATGATGTTCTTGGCAAACTGCACGGCCTCGGGATTGGCTACGTTGAGCACATCCGAGCTGATGCCACCATTGACCCACACCTCCGGGGCGTAGTCGGGGTGACAACTGTATTCGGGGTAAGCATGCATGGCAGCCACGAAGTGTCCGGGCATGTCCACCTCGGGCAATACGTCGATATGACGCTCAGCGGCATAGCGTACCACCTCTCTCATCTCCTCCTGGGTATAGTAGAATGGGCCATACTTGCGGCCCGTCTGCGCACCTTCGCCAGTCCAATACACCTGCCCGTTCTCCTCGATGCGAGTGATGGGAGTGTCCCAGCTGCTCTTGCGCTCGGCACCGACGGTAGTGAGCTTAGGATACCGCTTGATTTCGGCGCGCCAGCCCTGGTCGTCAGTCAAGTGCCAGTGGAAGACGTTCATCTTGTAGATGGCCATCAGGTCAATCATCTTCTTTACCTGCTCGATGGTGAAGAAATGGCGGCTCACGTCGAGCATAAAGCCGCGGTATGCAAAGCGTGGCTCATCCTCGATGCGCGACACGGGCAGGGCATACACCGTACCCTCATCGCCCGGCTTGCCCAATATCACATTGGCAGGGAGCAGACGCATGAGGCTCTGCATGGCATAGTACACACCGTCCGACGTGGAGGCCTGGATAGTGACGCCCTCCTTGGTGATTTCCATCGTGTATCCCTCCGGAGCCAGCGTAGCGTTCTCCTCGATAACGATGTCGGACTCACCCTCCGATGCCTTGCAGCCAAGGCCCGTAGCCGCGTTCAGGGTAGCGATGAGGCGCACCACATCGGCCAACACCTGGCTCTGCTCGCTGCTATCGGCAAACTTGCCTGCGGCAATGGTAAAGCCCTCTTTCAGGACAAACTCACCCTCGCCCACAATGGCCGACTTGGGTGCGGGGATAAGGCTAAGCTGCTTTATTGTCTTCGTCTCTACATTCTCTGCGATATACATCTTCAGTCGGCGCGAACCGTTGGGCGTAGTAGTTCCTTTCCAAGTGGTGGGGTTGGCACCCTCGGCTGTCATGTCTATGGCTTGGCCATTGGCGTTGAGTATGGTAAGATAACCATCTGTACCAAAGTGTATTGCGCTCGCCTGTTCGGTCGATGAAGTATTGATGGCGCTACCATTGCTACTGCCAAGTACCATATTTTTGCCTGTAGCAACGTTCACTATCACCCATTCGCTCCCACTGGCTTTCAGAGTCCACACACCGTCTGCAGGCAATGTGGCACTGCCCTTCACCTGTCCGCCACTGTCGTAGAGGTAATACTCTCTCGAGCTTTGGTCTATACCGGTGATAAGATAGTAGGTACCGACACTTACGGAGCCCTTCACTTGGTCTCCTTTTGTAGCAGATGTCTGCTCTGTCACGATAACATCAGCAGTGGCCGAGAGTGCCACTGTCAGAAACAATGAAATAAATGCAAACAGCTTTCTCATAGTATCATTTTTAATGCTTATTATACATATTAACGCACAAATATACTAATTTATTCAGTAATATAGCCAAAGTACCTGATAAAAATATATAAAAGCACCTATATTGGCCCTATGCGGAGAGAGCGGTAAGAGGTAATAGCAGATTGCCCTCCTCCTTACGATTGATGCGGTCAAGCGAAACTAGGATGCGGCGTGATTCCGGGTAATCATTTATCAACCGATCTATTACTGTATGTTTTACGGCCGTGACAAGTCTTCGGACGATGCAGACTACATTATTTCTGAGACAACACTATAGGACAGAATTAGGCTATCTCAATATCATCATACCATTATGAACACCCCTTCTCAACCTGATGGTCGGCCGAGCGTACGGCCTTGTTGCATCGCATTCACGAACTGGAAGAGGACAATGCCATGCGTTTTTGTGATAGCGATATTGCGGATAATTTGTTGGGGATAACGCTCAATATGTAATCTGCACCATCCCGCGAAGACTTATTATTAACTATTCCAACAGCCTCAATTTATCCTCAATAATAATGTCTTAATGGGCTTATTACTCCCTTTCGGGTATAAAAACAATGAGGTTTACGCTGATAATTTTAAGTCTGGGGGGGGGTTGGCTGAGGTGTCGGTAATTGCTTGTAATGCGCTGTGGTATTGATAAATAGAGACCGACACCCTAGGTGTGGGGGTGTCGGTCGTGAGAGATTATTGTTTTCGGTAAATCAACATTATTATCTCAAACTATTTATCCTTCTTACCCGCTTTGGTAGTTACAACGACTACCCCATTGCGACCTCTTGCTCCGTATGACTTGGCCTCCTTAGAACCTGGTTTGAAGATCTCCATGCTGGCAAACTTATCGACATATTCGGCCTCTGATTTCGGTTTCATCTTATTGAACTCTTCAAGGGAAGTCTCTTTACCGTCAACAATAATGAGGTATTTGTCAATATCAAACTGGGCAGCTCCAGCTGATGTGTTCGCTTTGGTAGTCACTTGAATCACTCCATTACAGCCCTTATTGCCCCATATTTTGACGGCAGGGTCGGGTTTGAGTACGGTAATGTTGGCTATCTCTGCGCTGTTTATTTTGGCAAAGTCTTCCTGCGAAGTCTCTTTCCCGTCTACAATGATGAGAGGTTCAACAACCTTGGTTACTGATGTTGCTTTAGTCGTCACCATAATCACTCCCTTACTGCCTTTCTCGCCATACGACTTGGCGATTTCAGAACCAGGCTCGAAAACATTAACACTGACAATATCTTCCGATTTTATCATAGACAATCCCTCGTGAGTCATTTCTTCGCCGTCTATAATGACAAGCGCCCCCAGGGCTTTGGATACTACTATAGGCCCATTGGCATCCCCTTCAATAGTAAAAGTTTTTTCTGCCTCATCGCCCGTATATATCACGTGATGCTTCTCCACCACGCCTTTGCCTTGCTTGTAGGCAATCATATACTTCGATATGCGTTTGCCTTCGAGCTGCGAGCCGTCGAAGTGCTCTATCAGCTGCTTGTCGATGATGTACTTGTCTATCGTGTCGTTTGCTACCTTGGCTTGGGCGCCGATGGCTACGGCACAGAGTGCCGTCAATAGGATTGTTCTCATAATCTTGATTGTTTTAGTGGGTTAATTTATCGCTAACATTGAAGTACTTCCTTCCTCTGGGTCTTTGTTCATAATAAACATCTTGGTGGAGCCGTCGGCCAACGTGGCAGTCACTAGCACACACTCTTTGACGGGCGATGCCGTTACCGTCTCTATATCCTCC
>JAFWXS010000091.1 GCA_017517925.1 Bacteroidaceae bacterium
ATGCTCTATCAACTGAGCTACTTCCGCATCTTTCTGAGTGTGGGCAAAGATGGATTCGAACCACCGAAGTCGAAAGACAGCAGATTTACAGTCTGCCCCATTTGGCCACTCTGGAATTTGCCCGATTCAATATTTTAAAGATCTCTCCTCTTTTCTCTTTTGAGCCTCTTGTCGGATTCGAACCAACGACCCCGAGATTACAAATCACGTGCTCTGGCCAACTGAGCTAAAGAGGCATTTTAAGCAGCCGTCCAGCGAACGAGGCTGAAAACGGCTGCAAATTTAGGCATTTATTTCAAACCTACAAAAGGTTTCTATGTTTTTTTTACTTTCCGCGCAATTTTTCCTTGTATTTTTCCAGTTGGATGCGCAAAGCATCGACGCATTGGTCTACGCTTTCCTCAAAAGTGTCACAAATCTTCGATGCGAAGAGGTTCTCGTTTTTTACCAGCACCTTGATGTCCGCCTGCTTGTTCATGGCGGTTTCGGGCTTCACTACTTTGAGGGTTACCTCCACTGTATCTATTTCGTCGAAGAACTTCTCCAACTTGGCTGTTTTCTTTTCAATAAACGCTTGCAACTGCTCACTTGCATCGAAATGGATGCTCTGGATGTTCGTTTTCATACTTACCTCCTTATTTATTATTGGTTAATACTGGCCCGAGGATGGGCTTGCTTATATGCTTTCTTCAATTCTTCGAATGTAGTATGCGTATATATCTGCGTAGTGCTCACGCTCTCGTGCCCCATCAGCTCCTTCACTGCTTCCAGCTCGGCATCATTGTTGAGCATGGCCGTAGCGAAGGTATGGCGCAGTACGTGGGGACTACGTTTCTTGAGCGTAACCGTCTGCGACAGATGTTTGCGCACCAGACGATATACCCAATGGGGATAGACGCGCAGTCCTTTGTCGGTAACGAAGAGGGGGCCGAGGGGCGACAATTCCCCATCCCGCATCTCCATGTATCTCCTCAAGCTATCGGCCAATCCTTGGCCTATAGGTACTATGCGTTGCTTGTTACGCTTACCCGTCACCTTGATGGCCATGCGGCCGAAGTCCACATCACTATCGTTCAGCCCCACAAGTTCTGAGAGACGGATGCCCGTCTCGTAGAAGAGTTGCAGTATGGCATGCTCGCGCATCTCCTGCCACGTGTCGCCCTGCGCTGTAGCACAGAGCAGGCGTTCCATATCGGCCTCGCGCACAAACTGAGGCAGCGGCTTCGCCTTCTTGGGTCCGCCGACATTCTGCATGGGCGACACCTTTATCTCGCCCTTCTTTAACAGATACTTATAGAACGTACGCAGAGAACTGAGCTTGCGGTTCACCGAAGTCGCCTTCATCCCCGACGCCATAAGAGCCATCGCCCACCCTCTTACAAGATCGGCATCCGCATCTTTTGGTTCAAGCCCGTTTTCTGTTTGCCCAAGGTATACCTCGAACGCCCGCAGGTCGTTCCCATAGCTTGTCACCGTATGCGGCGAGTAAGCCCGCTCATGGTTCAGATAGTCCAAGAATCCCGCTATCATAGGTATACCTTATTATATATAGATACAACCGAAAGCGCCGGAATGTTCCGCCCGAGAGCGGCATTCACTCTTTCATTGGCGAATATAGCAACAATTATTGAATTGTCAAAGGGAATCGGAGACTTTTGTCCCGATTCCCTCATTTTTTATTTGGTCCGAGAGGTATTCACTCACCCGCAACCCTACCCAAGGACTTAGCGAGAGACTCAGCGAGATTTTTCGCTGCGTTCAAAAAGACATGCGACGTTCTGGGCCGACATCTATATTATTTCCAAAGCATTCTGGTTACAAAAGCCTACAACTTCTCAATAAGCACCGTGGCGTAGGCCGAGATGCCCTCCTCGCGGCCAGTGAAGCCGAGCTTCTCGGTTGTGGTGGCCTTGATGGTGACATCCTCTTCGTCGATACCCATCACGTCGGCCAAGGTCTGCTGCATGAGGGGGATATGGGCCTTGAGCTTGGGGCGCTCGGCACAGACGGTGGCGTCGATATTGCCCACGCGGTAGCCCTTGGTGGCGATGAGCTCTACGGTGCGGCGCAGGAGTATCTTGCTGTCGATGTTCTTGAACTCGCCGGCATTGTCGGGGAAATGGTACCCTATGTCGCGCATGTGGGCTGCGCCCAAGAGGGCATCGCAGATGGCATGGATGAGCACATCGGCATCAGAGTGGCCGAGGAGCCCTCTGTCGTGCTCGAGGCGTATGCCGCCTAACCAAAGTTCGCGGTCGTCGGTAAACTTGTGGACGTCGAATCCAAATCCTACTCGTATCTTCATATTATCGTCCTATGATTTCACGTATTCCATCCATATCGAACGAGAGGGTGAAGCGCAAGGTTTGGTCGAGCGGATTGCTCTGTGCGGTAGAGATGAGGTAAGCGGCATCGAGCGAGAAGACGCTCATCTTGAAACCTGTACCGAGGGTGAAGTACTTGCGGTTGCCCTTGTACTCGTTCTCGTAGTGATAACCTCCGCGGAGGAAGAACTGGTTGTTGTAGGCATACTCCACGCCCACGCCCCAATAGATTTCCTGCATTTCCTCCTTGAAGCCGCCGGGAGCATCGGCAAACGACTTGAAGATGCCAGTGATGGGCGACATGTCGTTGTAGCCTATCTCGGAGAGGTAGTTCTCGTAGTCGGCGCGATAGTAATCTCCCTCGGGATCCTCCAAGCCTTTTTCGCTAAGGAACTGTGCATAGGTTGGCTTGGTGGGCACCATCAGCTTGTTCACGTCGGCACTGATGGAGAAGGTGTTGTATGCATCTACGGGAATCATTATCGAGGCACCGAGGCGCAGGTTGGTGGGGATAAACCGGTTGGTATTTCCACCATCATACGAAATCTTGCTACCGATGTTCGAGGCGTTGAGACCAAGGTTGATCATGCACTCGCGGCGGCCCAGGAAGACGTAGTTGGAGTAGAACATCGAGATGTCGGCCGCAAAGGCATGGCCCACCGAGGTGTCGTCATCAAAGTTATAGTTGAGGTCCGAGACGATATAACGAAGGCCCACCGAGGCCGAGAAGGTCTCGGACAGCATGCGCGAGTAGGCAAAGTCGACGGCCATCTCATAAGGCTTGATAGTATAGCTTGCCGCATCGTCACCAACCCACACTTCACCCAAAGAGAAATAGGTGAGCGAGCCGCTGATGGCCTGATAGTCGCCTATACGGTAGTAGCCCACGAGATTGGCGAGGTCGATATCGCTCACTATCTGGCGTAGCCAAGGAGTATAGGCCAAGGAGAGACCTGCGGGGCTGATGGCGAAGGGATACTTCGCGGGGTTCCAGTACTGCGAGTTGACATCGGGATCGGTAGCCACACCCACATCACCCATAGCACCAGCACGAGAATCGGGGGCGATGGTGAGCGAGGTGACGCCGGTCATCACGGGATTGAACATCTGCACGGCATCGGAGCCCGAATCTTTCTGAGCAAGGAGCACCGTAGAGAAGCAGAGCAGTATGAAGGATAAAAGAGATTTTTTCATATTCTATTATATATACATGCATAATATAAACTGCAAGACACCTGATTTATTGCCTCGGCTCAACGCCTTATCAGTATTTTTTGTGCCTTGCAAGACGATTGACCCGAAGGAGAAGACACGATGACACGGTAGAGATACACGCCGGTGCCCAATGGTTGTCCCGAAGAACTGCACTGGCTCCACACATATGTATAGCTATTGTCCTGAGAGGCCACCTGCTCGCTATGACTCCACAGGATACGTCCCGAGAAGTCAAACACCTCGAAAGTTACCGTCACCTCATTCTCCGGTCGGTCGTGAGCAAGCACGAAGGTAGTCTGCCCCGATTGGGACATCGCCTGCACCTGAAGGATGTCGGGAGCCAGCCCCTTGACCACCTCAAACTCGACGGTCGCGGTGGAGGAGTTGTTCATCATATCCCATGCGCGGAACATCAGCGTATGTGTCCCTTCTGTGAGTTCGGGTAATACATACGATACGGCACCTTGTGTATACCCTCCGGCATCGGACATATAGTAATCATTCAAATTATAGGTCATTGAGGCCTCACCGTCAATGATAGCTATCAAACTATGCCCAAGACTTCCGACCGTATTGATGCCGTCAGCATCCTCAAGTTTCGCAACAAGGAGCGGGGTCTCGTTCACTTGATTACCCGAAACGAAATTCGGAGAGTTGAGGTAGAGTTGTATCGTGGGGCCGGAGCCGTCATTGCTTAGATTGTCTTCTGTACCTCCCAAAAGGAAGCCATCATACATACCCTTGGCTTCCTGACTATAAGTGGAACTTATGGCATACAGATTGATAAGGCCGTTCTCCATCGAATAGTTGATATCCATGGGCACACGGAAGGTGAAACTGTACTTGCCGTTCCTCACTGAATCGCTGCCCATGAAGAACTTCTTCGTACGCTCGCTATAGGTAAAGGGAGGAAGGACTTTTCCATCAGCATCTTTCTCATTCGCATTGTTACGACAAATCACATCCTCCATGTTATCGAACACCGAGGCATAGAGCACACCAGAGAAATCGGCTGCCAGCGTACCATCCAAGCCATCTACATGACCACTGACCATCACTTGCGAACCAGCTTTCAGCAGCATAACTTCATTATCTCCTACAGGCACTCCGTTCAGTTCGTCTACCACCATACGATAATCAGTATTGCCCACAATCAAAGCCGGGTCACCTATCAGCACATAGTTAAGTTTGTTGCCGTCACGGTCAAGCAACGTACTGTTTTCTGTAGTTATCAAACTGCACTTGGCCAGGCGCATGGCATCGCCCAAACTATAGCGACGACTGTGCTCGTCGCGTGCAAACGCATACTTGGAGAAGAAGTAGTTTATACGCCTGTTTTGCTCGGCGTAGGTGGTACGGGTAGAAGTGAGCAATCCGATGGCACCACCCTTCGGATTTAGGAAGGCGGATTCTCCGAACGACTGAATAGAGTTGTCAAATGGTGTAATGTCGCACGAAACAGTGACCCACACTGGCAGATGGGGCGAGCGCAACTGCTCCATATCCGCCTTATTGATGACCAATTCATGGGATATCACATCGGGAGCACCATGCCCGCTATAGTTGACCATGAGTGCACCATCA
>JAFWXS010000092.1 GCA_017517925.1 Bacteroidaceae bacterium
GCCTTATGGCCATCGCCTCGGTATCTTTCATCGGGTAGCCCTGCTCCGTCAGCTCCCAAAGCGCAATCATCGCCTCCTGCACCACATCGTCGGGCTCCACTTCCGAGGGCAGTGCAAAGCTCCGCGCCAGCGCCAGCAGCTTGCCTCTAACTTTCCTCGACAATATGTCAAATCTATCCTTCTCCATAATCATTGTCTCTACCATGAGGACGCAAAACCGAGGCAAAAGTAAATCAAAACAGAGAAAAATCTATCTCGGAACTGAATGCAGCGAAGATGGCTAGTCAATTCCCAGCATATTCAGGTGATAAAAGTTTATATTTGGGGTGGCAGTGGCAGAAATGGATGTCTACTAATATCCTTCGGCAAACTTTTTGCAAAGATTTTCGAAGGCTTGAAAAAAAATTATCACTAAAGTGAAAAAGATTTTTCAACAAAGCGAAAAAAATTTTTCAAGGGCTTGAAAAAATTTTGTCAAGCCTGTGAAAAAGTTTGACAAATTTGCCACCGCCAATCGATTTATGCAGTGCGTCTGCCCTGCGCTCGCGGTCAGAAAGTATTCTCTTCGCGAGGATAATTTTTATTGCCTGGTTACATTTCGTAAAAACGCCTTATCAGATACTCATAACGGCTCTACACTCCCGATTTCAAGGTAATAAAAAAACTGCCACCCGGCAAAAATGTAATTGCATAGGCGGCAGTCTTACTTATTCTCCTTCACGATACTCGAGTATGTCGCTTTTATGTAGTTTAACAAACGAAATACTTCATCCTTCTTTTGGAGGTAGAGGGTTTGTGATGTACTTTTGTAAGGAATAATATATAGACTACGCCATGCTCTTCACCACCTTTGGCAACCCCACGCATAAGACGCTGATGCTTGTCCACGGACTCGGGGTATCGTATCAGGTCTTCACCCCACTGATTGCTCTCTTGCAAGAGCACTACCACATCATCGCCGTGCAGGTCGACGGCTTCCTTCTCGATGCCGAGGGCAAGACCATACCCTCTACATTTACGAGTATCGATGATCAGGTGGACCAACTCGTAGAGCATATCCGTGCCAAATACGATGGCCACATAGATGCCGCCTACGGTCTCTCGATGGGTGGCTGCATCGTGGGCAAACTACAGGAGCGAGCCGACATCACCATCGACCACGTCATCCTCGATGCAGCTCCCTTGCTGCCCCTGCCCCGCTGGAGTATAGACCCCTTGCGTTATTACCAGAGTTTCAATGTGTGGTGCAGTTACCACATGAGTGGCTTCTTCAAGTGGTTGTTCCGTTCACACTATTTTGACACCCTGCTCGACGAACTCGCCAAGGTGTATCCCTCGGGCTATGGCCGTGCCGTGCGCGATGCTTACAAGTCCATCTACACTTCGCGCCTGGAGCGGGTACGCAGCACCGATGTGCACTACTGGTACGGGCAGCACGAGGCCTTTGTGGCCAAGTATATGTTCCGCCACCTCGCGACACTCGCCCCCCACTGCCGTATCACCCGCTTCCCTCGCATGCAGCACGGGCAGTTGGTGATAGACCACCCCGATAGAGTGGCTCAGATGTTGGTAGATGTTATGGGGTAGGATTTCGAAAAAAGTAGTAACTTTGCGCGTCCCGACCATACCCGATAAGCCGTGTCGGTTGTATTAGGTATAAAGAACAGGAAAAGGTACAACTAAAACGCAACAGACAGAATGAGACAGAAGAGAACGACCATGTGGCGGGTATGGGGTATAGCGATGATGCTTGCCACGGCATTGGGGGTGAGAGCACAGGGAAACATTACACTGAAACTGACCGATGAGCCGCTGCCCAAGGCGCTGCAACTCATCGAGCAGCAGGGAGGAAAGAGCATCATCTTCTCGGTGAGCGAGACGGAGAAGCATAGGGTAAGCGCCGACCTCCACGGCATCACTCAGGCCGAGGCCATCGACCATATCTTGTGGGGCAAGCCCTTCGTGGCCAAGGAGCGGCCCGAATGCTTCGTCATACAGAGGAAGAAAGACAGGGAGGCATCGCTGGGCATTGCTGGCATGGTGATGGACGAGAAGGGCGAGCCTATCTCCAACTGTAATGTGCAGCTGTTTACCATGGATTCGGTGTATGTCAATGGGGCAACAACAGACCAAGAGGGAAGCTTCTCCATACCCCTCAAGAGAGATGAAGATTACCTCGTGCAGGTCTCTTACATCGGCTACAAGACGGCCTATAGGCAGTGCCAGGTAGGGCATGTAGGCACCATCGTAATGAGGAACGATGCGATGCGGCTCAGCGAAGTAAAGGTGACAGGAATGAGGGCCGAGTCGAGGAACGAAGAGCAAGCAGACACCCTGCGCACTGTTGCTGTTTCGAGAAGAAAGCAGGCTGCTGAGGTGATACCCTCGGTCAATATCATAGGTGTCTCAAACAACAGGAAGAGTCTTGCATTGGGCGCACTGGGCAACGTGGTGCGCGAGAAGGCCTATGGCCTGCAGATTGCCGGACTCAGCAATCATGTGGGTGACATGGGTGGCGGTGTGGCTATCGCAGGGCTCTCGAACACCTCTGGCGGTTCCTATTACGGCATGCAGATAAGTGGTTTGTGGAATAGAGCGTCCGAAGACTCTAAAGGTATCATGGTATGTGGCCTGTGCAATATGATAGGCGGGGACTACGATGGCGTGCAAGTTGGGGGTCTGTCCAATAAGGCCCAAGAGATGCGGGGCATACAGGTCAGTGGCTTGGGGAATATCTCGAGAGGAATGATGGGCATTCAAGTAGCAGGGTTGGGCAACATCACAAGAGACGCGAGAGCGATACAGGTTGCTGGCTTGACTAATATCTCTAAGGAACTATATGGAATACAGATTAGCGGATTGACCAACATCTCGCAAGATGCTTACGGCCTGCAACTTGCAGGCTTGACCAATATCTCCAAAGACCTATATGGGATACAGATTAGTGGACTGACCAACATCTCACGGGATGCCTATGGCTTGCAACTCGCGGGTCTGTCCAATGTATCGCACGACCTATATGGTATACAATTGGCCGGATTATTCAACTGCGCCAAGAATGTCTACGGCCTTCAGTTTGCCGGATTGGTGAACGTGGCCAAGCGGGCCCGGGGCGTGCAGTTTGCCACCATCCTCAACGTGGCCGAGGAGAGTGACTTTCCCATTGGCCTAATCAACATCATCAAGGAGGGCAACAAAGGCGTGGCACTCACCTACGACATGCTGGGTAATGCCGTGATGTCGTTCCGCTCGGGCGGCAAGTATGCCTACGGCATTTTGGGCGTGGGCTACAATACACAGATTGAGGAGCGACTAGTGGTCGAGGCGGGCTATGGCCTTCAGATTCCCGTATGCCGATGGTTCGATGTAAACAATGAGTTTAAGGCCACTACGATGGGCTACAACTCGGGCTATACGCGCAGCAACTTCAGTTATCTGCTCGCCCCCTCGCTTACGCTATGGCACCACTGCAACCTCTTCGCAGGCCCCAGCATCAACTACTACATGGCTGACAGAGCCAGCACAGCCACACTCTTGCCCAATGCCGGTCTCTGGAGAAAAGAGGGCGACCGAGGCATCGGGCAGTTGTACTTGGGTTATCAGGTCGGGGTGCAATATGTCTTTTAACGCGCTTCATGGACTTTAATTGCGAAAATAGGCGTATCTTCGCGGCATGAAATTGGCGATATTCCGCAAACACGAGGCCTCGGACGAGGAGGAACGTTTCCACACGCTGTTTGTGGAGATGTACCCCAAACTTGTGCGCTACGCGACGGCACTGATGGCCGATGCCGATGAGGCGAGAGATATCGTGAGCTATGTGTTTGAACGCGCTTGGCAACGTCACGCCACGCTGGACGAAGAAACCGAACATGCCTGGCTCTACACTGCCGTGCACAATGCCTGCCTCAACCGGCTGAAGCATCTGAAGGTCGAGCAAGAGCACATCGAGGCCGTCATAGAAGCCACACGGACCGATATGGCCGACAACTATCGCCAACACGAGGCACTGCTACGCCATGCTGAAGAGATAGCCCGCAACCTGCCCGAACCTACACGCAGCATACTGCGCCTATGCTACTGGGACAAGCAGACCTATCGCCAAGTGGCCGAGCACCTCGGAATCAGTCCCGACACGGTGAAGAAGCACATCAGCAAAGCACTGCGTACCTTGCGTGAAACGATGAGAGAAATGATTTA
>JAFWXS010000006.1 GCA_017517925.1 Bacteroidaceae bacterium
AAAAAACTGGCCTATGCAGCGAGGCGGTCCGACGGCTTTTCGCCTTCCTTGACCATCTGCGATGAGGTAGCGGCCTGGGAGGGTGACAAGGGCCTCAAACAATACGAGGTAATGAAGTCCGCAATGGGTGCGAGGGACATGGGTGACAAGCCCGGCCTCTTGCTATCCTGCACTACTGCCGGATACATCCACGATGGCATATATGATGAGCTCTTTAAGAGGAGCACGAGGGTCCTCCTGGGTGACTCAAAAGAGACAAGGCTCCTGCCTGTCCTCTATACCATTGACGATGTAGAGAAGTGGAATGACATCAACGAACTCAGAAAGAGCAATCCCAATCTCGGAGTCAGCGTGACAATAGACTACTTGCTTGAGGAGATCGCCATCGCCGAGGGCTCGCTATCCAAGCAGGCCGAGTTTATTACCAAGTATGCAAACATCAAGAAAACTCCTCGCAGGCCTTCCTGTCTGTGCAGGCCGTGGAGAAGTGCTGCGGCGAGGCTCTGCGGCTCGAAGATTTTGAGGACCATTATGCCATCGTGGGAATCGACCTATCACAGACCACGGACCTAACGGCGGCGGTATGTCTCATCGAGGACAAGGGCGAGTTGTACGCCTTCGCCAAGTTTTGGCTCCCTGGGGCCAAGATCGAGGAGGCCACGGCAAGGGATGGGATGCCCTATGGGGCTTACATCAAGCGTGGGATCCTGGAGCCCTCGGGTGACAATTTTATTGACTATCAGGATTGTTTTAATTGGGTCACAAGCCTCGTGCAGGATCACAAGATTCTGCCCTTGCGTGTCGGGTATGACCGCTATAGTGCTCAATACTTGGTCAAGGACCTCGAGGCCTTCGGTTTTGTCTGCGAGGATGTATGGCAGGGAACGAATTTGTACCCGACCTTACAGGAGGCCAAGGGGCTCATTGACGATGGCAAGATACACATCGGGGACAATGACCTACTCAAGGCCCACCTACTGGATAGTGCCATCAAGATGGACATTGAGAGAGGCCGGGGGCGGCTCGTGAAGGTACACCATTCGAGGCACATCGATGGGATGGCGGCCTTGACGGATGCCCTATGCCTCCGAGGTAAATATTGGGCCGAGATCGGTCCGCAACTCATGAATGAGTGAGAGGGTAAAAATGGGTTTACTGGATTCAATTTTTAGGCCTAACAAGGATCGTGATGCCGTGATCCGGGCCAATGGTGTATTCAAGACACTAACGGCCTACAAGCCTGCATTCTCCACCTGGAATGGGGCAATCTATGAGAGTGACCTTGTGAGGGCGGCGATTGATGCAAGGGCTCGGCACATTTCCAAATTGAAAGTCGAGACCTATGGGACCGCTAAGCCGAGTCTGCAGAGCAAACTCAAGCAGGGGCCGAATCAATGGCAAACATGGTCACAGTTCCTCTACAGGTGCAGTACCATCCTCGATTGCACATCCAATCTCGTGATTGTCCCTGTGCGTGATGAGTTCCTGCAGGTGACAGGCTACTTCCCGGTACTTCCTTCGAGGTGCACAGTCATTGAGTATGAGGGAGAGCCCTGGCTGCGTTATGAGTTCCACAATGGGCAGAAGGCGGCCACACCGATGAGTGATGTGGCCATCCTCAACAAGTACCAATACAAGTCCGATTTTTTCGGCGATGGCAATCATGCACTCGATGAGACCATGAGGCTCATCCACCTGCACAATGAGGGCATCCAGGAGGCGGTAAAGTCCTCGGCCCGGTATTCATTCATCGGCGAAATGACCAACTTCGCCAAGGATGAGGACATCGCCAATGAGCGTAAGAGATGGACCCGGCTCAATATGAGCAAGGAGGCCGAGGCCGATGGTGGTGTCCTTCTCTTTCCCAATACATGGCGAAACATCAAGCAAGTTGATGTAAAGCCCTACACAGTC
>JAFWXS010000093.1 GCA_017517925.1 Bacteroidaceae bacterium
CAGTAGAGCAGGTAACGGGTGAGGTAATCCTGAGTGATAATGTGGATTACGTGGTGACAGATGCTACCCCCTTTGCGGAGGGTGGCAAGGTGAATATCACCAACACCGACCATGCAGTGCTCATCATCCAGAGCATCCGTCCCAGCCTGGTTATCAAGAATCATCTGAAGGGCAAAGTGTTTATCAACGGTGAGCAAGCTGTAAACGGTGAGAACTGTCAAGTGAAGATGTATGCCCATGGCAGTATCATCATGCCTTATGCCAAGGACATCAAACCCTTGACCGTGTATTCGGAACAGAACTTTGGCGGTACGGCAGTCAATGACTTTGGCCTGGAAAATTCCGGCGGCTTCATGAATTCGCTGTCGGAGGAAAAGTTCAACAATAAGATACGTAGCTTCAAGCTGAAGCGTGGTTATATGGTGACCTTTGCTACCGGTAAGAATGGCTGGGGATATAGCCGTTGCTTCATTGCCGACACTGAGGACCTGGAGTTTCCCGAAATGCCCGCCGTGCTCGATGAGCGCATCTCCTCGTACCGTGTATTCCAGTGGTATGATGCTGAGAAGAAGGGGCTTGCCTCTGATACTCGCATGAGTGCCAATGACCTGTTGGCGTCAAGTTGGTGCTACACTTGGGGCGTGGGCTCGAATATGGTGCCCGACCATGAGTGTATACCCCACCGTATTCATGAAAACTGGCCCAATCCTGCGGATTGCGGAAAGGCAACCTTCTCGTGTCACATGAAGACCAACAACGAGCCTGGCAACAGTGCCGATGACAATCCTAATACCGTAGAGGAAATTCTCAACAACTGGCAGACACTGATGCGTACCGGTATGCGTCTCTGCTCGGAATCGTCACATGACGGTAGCTGGAGTCACCTCGACAAGTTCATTGCTGAGATTGATGCACGTGGCTGGCGTTGCGATATTCTTGACTTGCACTGCTACTGGGCATCGGGATTCGATAATATGAAGCATTATTACGAGAAGTATGGTAACCGTCCTATCTGGATTTCGGAGTTCGTATGGGGTGCTTCATGGAACAATAACGGTATCTTTGCTACTGACCGCTCATTCTCGCAGGCAAACCAGCAGAAGAATCTGGATGCCATGAAGGGCATCTTCGCTTCGCTCAACAATTCACCTTATGTGGAGCGCTATGCCTATTGGAACAGTGAGGCCGACTGCTCAAAGCTGTTGCGCGGTGAAAGTGAACTGTCGCTGACGGGTAAGTACTTCCAGACCATGCAGTCGGGAATGGCTTATCGCAAGGCATACGAGAAGGTACCTCGCGTGGTGTATACCGCTGCTACAGATTTGGCCGGCAAATGGGTGAGCCAGGCCGATGGAACCTTCAAACTCACATGGAAGGATACCAACTTCGATATGCTCAATGAAATTCGTGTGCAGCGCAAGAAGGATGGCGAGACACTGTTTGCCACAGTAGGTATCGTGGAGCCCAAGGACCAGACTGCCAAGAGCGCAACCTTGAGCTACGTGGATACCATCGCTGAGCCG
>JAFWXS010000094.1 GCA_017517925.1 Bacteroidaceae bacterium
ACCACCCTTCAGCGTGAGTTCTACACCGCGTACCGCGACGGCGACCAGAACGCCGATCTTCTCACTCTCGCCTCTCTCTCCGTCCCCTCCGACCTTGCAGATGACGAGATTTACATCACCTTCTCCTACACCGAAACCGCACTTGACTGCATCGGTGAAACCTTCCTTCCCTCGTGGATTGGTCACAAGGGTGACCGCTTCGACCTCTCCGCCCTTGCAGAGAATATCGAATACATTGTCAACACCGACAATACCGACGAAGCCCTCCTCCACGAGCTTTACACCTCGCAAAAGCAGGGTAGCGGATACATTCTCCTTCCCATAATGCTTGATGCGAAAACCCCTCTCAACGGCACGACCATCCAGAAGTCCCACCAGAATGTCACGGTCGACTTCGAGAAGATTTACCGTGTCGAAATCAAGGAGGACAATGACACCCTCTATCAGATGCCCGAGAGCTTTACCTCGATTGTGGCAAACGGTCAGGATGTCAACTACCGTTATGTAACCCCCTCGACCATCGCGTCTCTTCTTCCTTCCATGGAAGAGAGAACGGGCTTCACGATTGCCTGGGAGTACGGCTATGGCAACGGCTTTACCCTTCCCGAAGCGACCACATCGGTCGAAGCGCTTCTCTCTACGCTTGACGGACGCGACGAGAGCCAGTTTACCGTAACACCCACCTGGACGCTCAAAGCGCCTACCATCAACTCCCTGACCACCAACAGCGCGAGTGGCGCATTCACCTATGGTGACCGCGTGGATTTTGATATCAACGCGACCGCTCCCGCACAGGGCACTGTCCTCACCTATGACTGGTACTTCGGCGAGACCTATCTCGCGACGACCGAAAACTACGAAATTCCCGTTATCCTGATGAACCAGAACGGCGAATATACCGTAAAGGTCACCGCGTCGAGCAGCACCGTCACCTCCCTGACCTCCGAGATTACGAAGAGCACCACCCTCACCGTAGCGAAGAAGGAAATCGACATCACCTGGGATGGCATCGAGGACCTCTCTTATGTACGCGAGTATGACAGTCTCTCTCACACTATCAGCATTTCCTATAACGAAAATGATCTCGTTACTCCCACAGGCGCACCCCGCGACACCTTCACCTTTGAGTTCTCGCAGAGCGCCCTGAAGAACGCAGGCAGATATGACATCACCATCTCCCTGACAGGTGATGCCGACACCAAATATGTTCTCCGTCAGAATGACCTGAAGCAGTCTTACGAAATCACCCAGAAGCCCGTAACGATTGAATGGTCGAACCTCACCCTGACCTACAATGCCGAGGCACAGAAGCCTTCCGCCGCGATTATCGCAGGTATCTGCGCTGGTGATAGCGTTGGCGTCACGATCACCCAGGCGAGCGAGAGAACCATCGTCGGCACCTATGACGCAGAAGCCGTTCTCGACAATGCGAACTACAAGATTGCCGAAGTCGCAACAAAACAGTTCACCATTCTCCGCAAGGATATCACCATCTCCTGGGCATCGGAAAGCTCGTACATCTATAACAAGACCGAGCAGGGCCCCGTTCCTTCGACCACAGGTATTGAAGCGAAGGATTTGAGTGCCGGCGTGCAGATTACACGCATCAACGCAGGCACGGATGCAGGTACATATACCGTAGGCGTCACCATCAATAGTGACAACTACCGCATCGTCACCGAAGGCTCAACCAAGGAATATACCATCTCTCCCAAGACGCTGAATGTCGAGTGGAGAACCTCATCTCTTGTATATACCGCGGCAAAGCAGTATCCCCAGAACTCTCTCGTCGGTATCGTAGACGGTGACACCGTAAACCTTACTTATGAGATTGCCGAAGGTCTCGGCGCGACGAATGTCGGTACTTACACCGTTATTGCGACGAGCCAGAACAAGAACTATGTATTAAACAGCGCGAACAGCTCTCATACCTATCAGATTATCAAGGCGACCGTGCATGTCGAATGGTCGAACAACACCCAGACCTACGCGCACAAGAACCTTCTCCCCTCTTACGAAATCGTTGGTTTGCTCGGCTCTGACACTTATGGTGAGGGCGCAGGACACAGCATCATCGTCTCCATCTCGGGCGCACAGATGAATGTCTGCGACAATGCACCCATCATGATGAGTTATACATCGGCAAACTATGAAATCGAAGCCGTCTCCCTCTCGTCAACACTTACCATCACGAAGAAGGAGGTCACTCTCACCTGGGGTAACAACGCCTTTATCTACAACGCGAAAAACCAGATTCCCACCGTCTCTATCGCAAGCGGTGCTATCACGAATGACAATGTTACCGTCAGCGCAAGCGGCGAGCAGAAAATCCCCGGCGCATCCTACACGGCTGTTGCCACCCTTTCCAATGACAACTATGTCATCGTTGCAGGACAGGAAGAATGTCTCTTCTCCATCGCGAAAAAGGTATTGACACCCGTCTGGTCGAACCTCACCTTCAGCTATGACCGCACCGAAAAGAACCCCACCGTCACGCTGGATGGTATTGTGACCACCGACATTGTCGAGTTCACCCTTTCCGCTCCCCAGATTAACGCAGGTACGCACACCGCGAAGATCACCCTCTCCACGATGGCGGATTGCTACGAGCTTTCCTCGAGCGAAAAGGATTTCGTGATCGAGAAAGCCATCCTGACACCCGACTGGACCGACCTTCTGTTCATTTATGACAGAGCATCGCACCAGCCTACCGTTACCTTTACCGGTATCTTCTCGGGCGATGATGTGCCTTATGAGTTTGACAAAGGAAAACAGTCAAGCGCAGGCTCTTATGACTTCACCATCAAGCTCAAGAACAACAACTACACCGTCACCCAGAACGCAACGCAAACCATGGTGATTGAACAAGCGACAATCTCTGTCGCCTTCAGCGGAAACTCCTTTGTCTATAACGCAAAGGAACAGCACCCCGAATACACCTTCTATGGTCTGCTCGGAACGGACACCGCCCTGGCTTCCATCCAAGGAAAGGGTATCAATGTTGGTCATTATACCGCAAAGCTTACCATCGGCAACCCCAACTACAAGATTGACGATGAAAACACCCTCTCCTATGAATACGACATCACCCCTGCCACCATCACCATCGAATGGGGTAACAACATCTTCACCTTCAATAACACCGCACGCTTCCCTG
>JAFWXS010000095.1 GCA_017517925.1 Bacteroidaceae bacterium
TGACGACATCATGAAATAGCTTCTTGTACTACTTGTCTGTATGGAAAATATTTTCAAAGAACGATTCTCTAACACAACCTCAAGGGGCGTCCCTCTCAATTGCGGATGCAAAGGTAGACACTTTTAATTTACTGACCAAACAAATCGGAAACTTTTTTCATCTATTTTTTTCAAGAATTTGATAAGTGTCTGATTTACACCATAAGGCGTAGAACCACTAAGCCTCCTACATGAATAAAACTGCCAACCCAACCTTACAAAAAGGATATATTTTAATCTTTCAATAATATATATAGGAAATCGCCTAATGCCACTTCATCTTTTTTTAGTACCTTTACGCTGTAATTACAAAAGAGAGTGATATGAAGAAAATATTATTTGTTTGCTTAGGCAACATCTGCCGTTCGTGTACAGCAGAAGAAGTGATGCGCACCTTGCTGAAGCGCGAGGGGTTGGACAAGAGCATTGAGGTAGATTCAGCCGGACTTATCAGCTATCACCAAGGCGAACAGGCCGACCCTCGCATGCGCGCTCATGCAGCACGGCACGGATACCACATCACCCACCTGTCGCGTCCAATGCACATGAGCGATTTCGAGGAGTTCGACCTCATCATCGGCATGGACGACAGCAACATCAGTCGTCTGCACGAATTGGCACCCAGCATCGAAGCTGAAAAGAAGATTCATCGCATGACGGAGTACTGCACCCGTATCGTGGCCGACCATGTGCCCGACCCCTACTATGGCGGGGCGCAGGGGTTCGAGAACGTCATCGACATCCTCGAGGATGCTTGCGAGGGGTTGCTGGAGGCTGTGAGGGATTGAGGGTTGAGGGTTGAGGATTGAGAGTTAACAACTGCGTTGTTGAACTTTGGCTGCGCTCGCTGAGCGATTTGTAAGTGAACTTACATCGCGCTCGCTGGCACAAACCTTGAGAGTGAACAATAAAAAAGATAAAGCGTGGCCACAGGGTCACGCTTTATCTTTTATTATTGCTGTCCGATAAAATATTTTTTGATTTATTGCAATATTATTGTAATTATTACAATTATATTTTCAGCACCTTTACGCAGCAATCACAAAAAAGAAAAATGCGCCTAATTAGGTGCATAACTTCTGCAGGATTTATGTAGGATTTTATGTAGGATTTTGCAATATAACAACATTGTTATCAGCAAGATGACCCACAATTTATGTAGGATTGTGTAATATGCATATATTTTTGTCATACATACCTTTTGTTGCATGCATCTGAATCCCCAAACACTAAACATTCCCTCCACTTTGCCCTCGCCACCACTGGGATGTTCACACCCTTACGCCACAGATAGACACGAATGGTCACAAATAACATATGCTCGAGCTTGTTTTTCGGATGCCGAACTTACGTTACCTCAGTGAAAATTCGTGAAGCTTAGTGACTAAAACACTACGATTAACTTCCATCAAGAAATTCAGGAACTTAGCACGTTCCTCGATAGCTACCACGGAAGGCATCGGAAGCAAGTGAGGCTTTCCGCGGTAGCTACTGAGCCACGCCGAGAAAGTAGACTCTAACACACTTTTCAATACGACAGAATCAAAATGGGACAAAAAAAATATCAGCAAAATGAAAATCCTACCGAAGTTAGCACTCATCCTGCTGATTATTACGCAACTATAGGACAAAATCCTACATAAAATCCTACATAAATCCTACCGAAACTTTATCGCAACTTAAAGTAGTAGGTGATGGTACCGGTCTGATTATCCACTGCATCGATTGGATTGAACCGAGCACGACGAGCAGCATCCTCAGCCGCCTTGCGCAACTCAGGATTCACCGTATTGGAACGGCGGTTGATGCTCGTGGCAACGACCTGCCCTTCGGGATTTACGGTAATATTCACCACTACACGCCCTTCGTCCTGTACAGTATTGACGGGAATGGGCAGTCCGTCACCCGAGATGCTGCGCCCATTAAGATCAAACGTACCTTGCACACCGACGCCGACGCTTTTCTCTGCAGAAGAGACACCTGTCTCTACCCCCTGAGTGCCCTCCTCAGGCTGCTGCTCAGCGGTTTCGCCCTTGCTCCCCATTTCAAAGCCTTTCCCAAAGGCGCTCGCCATCTGCTGAGCAGCCCGCTCAGCCGCCAGGCGCTCAGCCTCAGCACGCCGCTGCGCCTCTATCTCTTCTGCAGTGGGCATATCGACCGTCGGTTCATCAGGTTGAGTAATAAGGGGTTCATCCACTTGGGGCTGAGGTTCGGGAAGCGGAGCATTATCCACATTGGGCACATCACTCCTGACCGATGACACCTCAGTAAACTGGTATGACTCGGTGAAACCCATTGCCTTAGCTACATTGCCCAAGGTTACGGGAATACCGCTCTCCTCCTCTTGTACGGGCACATGGAGTTTGAGCACCACAAGCAGCACCACCACGAGGGCATGCAGCACGAGGGTGACAGCCGCACCGGATATTTGATTCTTATCTACTTTCAACGCTTGCTCTTTTTATCGGGACGACGCGTCGCGAGCACCATCTTGAACTGGTTCTCGTTGGCGATGTTCAATACGTTTACAATCTCGCGATAAGGCACACGCTCGTCGGCATAGAGCGCCACATACATCTCTGGTTCCTTGGCAGCGCAGTCCTGCAGGAATGCGGTCAGCTCTTCGGGGAGGATGGGCATCTCGTCTTCGTTGCCGAAGGCTGTATAGTAGTTAAGGTCCTTATCGATGATTACGCGCGTAAGGGGCTTGGCAGAGGTCTGCTGCTTACCCTGCGGCAGAAGCACCTTGATGGCATTGGGAGTCACCATGGTGGAGGTAATCATGAAGAATATCAGCAAGAGGAACACGAGGTCCGTCATCGACGACATGCTGAATGAGGATTCTATCTTGGTTCTTCGTTTCAGGCTCACGGGGATTCGGAATTGGAAATCGGGAATTAGTAACTGAAAATTAGCATCTTAACTCTTTAAATCCATAAACGAGAGGGTCTGCGCCTCAAGCACATTGGCCACATCGTTCACGCGCGACACTAAATAGTTATAGGCAAACATGGCTACAATACCTACGATAAGACCACCCACGGTAGTCACCATAGCCTCGTAGATACCGCTCGAAAGCAGTGTAATGTCAATATTGTTGCCGGCATTGGCCATCTCCCAGAAGGCCTTCACCATACCAAGCACCGTGCCCAAAAAACCTATCATAGGAGCACCCGACGAAATGGTAGCCATCACGGGAAGTCCCTTCTCGAGTTTGGCTATCTCGAGGTTACCGGCATTCTCCAATGCAGCCTGTACCTCAGCCGCAGAACGGTCGATACGTTCGAGCCCCTTCTCTATCATGCTGGCAGCAGGAGTATTGGTGATGCGGCAGTAGTTGATGGCCGACTTCAACTCGTCGGTCTTCACGTAGTCGTGTATGCGCTCCATGAATACGGGGTCAACCTTAGAGGCTTTACGTATTGTCATCAGGCGCTCCACAAAAATATACACGCAGAGTACCGACAACAGAGCCAGAACAATCATTATCCAACCGCCCTTGACGGCCATATTCCACAGATTCATCTCGGTTGCGACCTCCACCACTTCGGTGAGGACAGGATTTTCGGCCATCTCAGTCACGGCCTCTTGCATTTGTGCTTGTAAGAATAACATTTTCTTAAATTCTATTTTGACGATTTAAATTTACCATTCATTTCTTCAGGCACTCCTTATACCTTCGGATTGTCTCCTCTATGCCGAGATACAATGCATCGCAGATGAGCGCATGGCCTATCGAAACTTCATCAAGGTGAGGTATCTGTTCGGCAAAGTAAGCTAAATTCTTCAGGCTGAGATCATGCCCGGCATTGAGACCAAGGCCTGCCTTCTTGGCCGCCTTGCCTGCTTTAATATAAGGGGCAATGGCAGCAACACGATCTTTGGCATAATTCGCAGCATAGGGTTCTGTATAGAGTTCCACACGGTCGGCACCGATCTTGGCAGCATACTCTACCATCTTCACCTCGGGGTCGACAAACACCGAAGTACGGATACCCACTTCTTTGAATGTGGCGACAACTTCGGAAAGAAAACCCTGATGTACTACGGTATCCCAGCCATGATTAGAGGTTATCTGATCGGGGCTATCGGGGACTAAGGTCACCTGAGTAGGCTTTACCTGCAACACAAGTTCGATGAATTCACTGTTAGGATAGCCCTCGATATTGAACTCAGTATGCAACAAGGGACGCAACGCAAACACATCGGCACGTCGTATGTGACGTTCGTCGGGACGTGGATGTACGGTAATACCCTCACCGCCCATTGCCTCACAATCAAGAGCAAAACGGCACACATCGGGATTGTTACCACCACGAGCGTTGCGCAACGTGGCCACCTTATTGATATTTACGCTAAGTTTCGTCATACAAAACAAAAAAAGTATTATCTTTGCAAGTGCTTGACACTTGTATGCAAAATCGCTACAAAGGTAACACATTTAATTGACAATTTGGTTATCAACAAATCATAAATAACAATTCAATCATCGAAAATGCGCTTCGCCCTATTCGGAAATACTTATGAAACCTATAAGTCGGTACACGCCGAGCAATTGTTTGCCATCCTCTCAAGCCATGGCGATGAGGTATACGTAGACCGCGACTTCCATCGCTTCCTCTGCGAAGCACAGTCCTTCGCTTTTAATCCTGCCGGTATCATCGACAACCTTGACAACCTTGGTATAGACATGGCTATCAGTCTCGGTGGCGATGGCACCTTCCTCAAAGCCGCCCGCTGCGTAGGAACTACTGGCATTCCTATCGTGGGAATCAACACCGGACGTTTGGGCTTCTTAGCCGATGTATCGGCCGATGAAATGGGAGACTTCTTCACCAAACTGCACAAAGGACATTACACCATACGCGAACGCAGCCTATTGGAGCTCACCACCAGCGACAATAGTGAGCCAAGCTATGCCATCAATGAGATCACCGTATCGAAACACGACAGCTCATCGATGATTGCCGTACATACCGCTGTCGGAGGGGAACATTTGGCCACTTACATGGGCGATGGCCTTATCATTGCCACACCCACGGGTTCAACAGCCTATTCGCTCAGCGCCGGCGGCCCCATCATCTACCCACAAGCCGATGTGTTTGTGCTCACCGCCGTAGCGCCACATAGCCTCAACGTACGCCCCATCGTCATTGCCGACAACAAGGCGATAGAACTCCGCATAGAAAGCCGCAGCGGAAGCTTCCTCGTAGCAGTCGATGGCATCAGCCGTAGCTACCCCGAGCACACCACCCTCACCTTGCGCAAAGCAGCACACACCATTTGTGTAGTAAAGAAAGAGGGCAACACCTTCTTCCATACCCTACAAAAGAAGATGATGTGGGGCACCGACCCGAGACAATAGTAATAGTATTTTGAAGAACTATTATATTATTAAAGGAATTACAAAAGGGGGCTAGCCCCCTTTCTTGTCAGCACACATTTCGCGCGATTAGCGAGCATAGCTCACGGCACGAGTTTCACGGATTACCGTAATCTTCACCTGACCGGGATAGGTCATCTCGTCTTGAATCTTTTTGGCAATGTCGGCTGAGAGTGCCTCGGTAGTCTTGTCGTCAATCTTGTCGGCACCTACGATAACGCGGAGTTCACGACCTGCCTGGATAGCATAGGTCTTCACCACGCCGGGATATGACATGGCCAGTTGCTCAAGGTCGTTGAGGCGCTTCATGTAGGCCTCCACAATCTCACGGCGTGCACCGGGGCGTGCTCCTGAGATGGCATCGCACACTTGTACGATGGGCGCGAGCAGAGTCTCCATCTCGACCTCATCATGGTGGGCACCGATTGCATTGCAGATGTCGGGCTTCTCCTTGTACTTCTCGGCCAGCTTCATACCATAGAGTGCGTGGGGCAGTTCGTTCTCCTCGTCGGGTACCTTACCTATATCATGGAGGAGTCCGGCACGCTTGGCCTTCTTGGGGTTGAGGCCCAACTCCGAGGCCATCACGGCACACAGGTTGGCTGTCTCGCGAGCATGTTGCAAGAGATTCTGACCGTACGATGAGCGGTACTTCATCTTACCTACGATACGGATGAGGTCGGGATGCAGCCCGTGGATGCCGAGGTCGATGGTGGTGCGCTTGCCTGTCTCGATAATCTCCTCCTCTACCTGTTTCTTCACTTTGGCCACCACCTCTTCGATGCGTGCGGGGTGGATACGGCCGTCAGCTACCAACTGGTGCAGAGCCAGACGGGCTATCTCGCGGCGTACGGGGTCGAAGGCAGAAATAACAATAGCTTCGGGAGTGTCGTCAACCACGATTTCAACACCTGTTGCAGCTTCAAGGGCGCGGATATTGCGTCCTTCGCGACCGATGATGCGTCCCTTCAGTTCGTCTGAGTCGATATGGAATACGGTGACGGAGTTCTCGATAGCCGTCTCGGTAGCTACGCGCTGAATAGACTGAATCACGATGCGCTTGGCCTCCTTGTTGGCTGTCAGCTTGGCATCATCCATAATCTCGTTGATGTAGGATGCTGCTTGGGTCTTGGCCTCCTCTTTGAGTGACTCTACCAGCTGCTCGCGTGCCTCATCGGCTGAAAGCCCTCCGATGGTTTCGAGGCGCTCGCGCTCCTGTGCCTGCAGTTTGTCAAGTTCCGCCTGCTTCTCGCCCACAATCTGCATCTGGTTATCGAGATTGGCCTTGATGGCATCAATTTCGTTGCGGCGGCGCTGGTTTTCGCTCTGCTGCTGGTTGAGCTGCAGTTCGCGCTGCTTGATGCGGCTCTCAGCCTGCTGCAGTTTCTGGCTGCGGGCGGCAACTTCCTTCTCTAACTCCGCTTTCTTGTTGAGGAACTTCTCCTTTACTTCGAGGAGCTTGTTTTTCTTCATCACTTCGCCTTGCGCCTCGGCTTCCTGAAGGATGCGTTTCGCCTTGGAGCGGGCACCGGAAAAGGCGATAAGATAGGTGAGCGCAGCACCTATGATGAGGCCTGCCGCTCCGACAATTACCGGTATTAACGTTGTTGTCATGGTTGGTTACTTGGTTTTAGTTATTAAAAATGCACTACCTCATGGCTTAAAGTACAGATGTCTTTAAGGCTTCAGTAGTGCGTGGTTATACCTTAATATATATAAGTCAAACGTGCTTTTCGCTCTCGGCAAGAAATTCATCGAGTTTGATGCTCAGTTCCTCGAACTTTTCCTGAAAAGGGAGGGTATCGGTACGCATCCGCTCCTGTTGATAGAGCACTCCTATATGAAGAGCTATCATGGCGAGGTATTTCTCGGTGGTTTGCCCCGGGAAATGCTCCCGATACACGTTCAACTTATCATCAATGTGCTTTACCGCCTTGCGTATGGCCTCCTCCTCTTTGGGGTCAATCCTCAGGAAGAAGGTCATCCCGGCAATAGTCACCTTTATTCTCAGTCGGTCGGTCGGTGTCATAGCATGTCTTCTTTTTGCTCTGAGGCATTGAGTAGTGCTATACACTTGTCCACTTCACGCACTAACTTCGACAATCTTCGCTGCGCGTCTCCTATTTCGGAGTCATTCACGCTGATTATCTTGGCCAGTTTGAGGCTCGAGTAAGATTCGGCAAGCTCAGCATATTGCTCACGTGCTTTGTCCAACTCAACGGATTGGAGGGACAGCCGCTCACGCAGTGTGGCATTCTCGGCCGAAAGTTGCGTATAGGCCTCCATCAATCTGTTCAGTTTCGACTCAAAGTTTCCGATTACAATTTCATCTACTTCCGTCATCTTAACCAAACTTCGTTACAAATGTAACCTTTTTTTTGTAATTGCGGAATTGTTTGGGCGAAAAAAACGCCTCTACACTCAAAAAAAGAGTGTTTTCCCCAACATCGTCACACTTACTTCTCGAAATCGGAGTCAAATCACCCCCAAATCCCGGAACAGAGCATGATAGTAAGCCGCTTTTTTCTCCAAAGCCAAGGGATAGGCCCGCGAGGTAGAGGGCATGCGATAAAACTGCAATACACGGTCGTCTATCACAAGCTGCTTGCATTCGCCGATTTTGGGTTTTTCCACCTTATAGCGCGATACGATTTCGTCAGTAGCCTTCTCGCCCGTCGTGACTATCGCCCGGCACGAAGGGATTTGCCGCAACAGACCGTCAATATCGGTAGGGCGTACAATCTCAAGGAAGTTGTCCGAGGCATTGTCGCGCAGGCGACAGACCGCCTCAGCCGTATCGTAGAGTGCAATCCCCACTTCTTCAGCAAACCGCTCGATGTCTTCTTGACGAAAACATTTTTTCACACTGTCCACAAAAACATGTCTATCTGCAAAGAATATCGCTCCCATGATACGCCACATGTCGTTTTGGAAGTTGGGGTAAAAGAAATCCATACTCCAACGTTTCCGTTGGGGCGGGAAACTGCCAAGCATCAGCACCTTGGCACCGTGTGGCAGGAATGGCTTCAGCGGATGCTCCTCAATGGCGGGCACAGACGGCAACTACTTAGTCCTTCTTCTTGGGTTCTTTCTTGGCCAAGCGGATTACGTTGAACACAAAGTCAGTCATCCACTTGCCCGAGTAGCCGAGCGCGTGTTGCAGTTGGCGTACCTCGCCTACAGCCTTGAACATCGAGGCGTCTTTCCAGTTATTCTTAGTGAGAATATTGCTGATGGCCACCTCCGTCTGTGCATAGAGCATCTTTTTAAAGGGAATACGCATCGTCACCTTCATCTCATTGCTCACGGCCATCATGAGGCTCTCGTTGAAGCGTTGGAACTGAAAGAAGTAGCTGTTCACCATGTTCACATTGCGACAGTTCTTCTTGATGGAGGCATCTATCTCCTTGAAGAACGATTCGTCAAGACTGTAAATCTGCATCAGCATCTTCTTGCAGCGCGACTTCTCGGCCACACCCAGTTTGTTGTTCTGCGTAGCCACCTTCAGCGTGCGCTTGAACATGGCCAAGTCGGGCAATATGTTGATGTTGCTGATACCCAGGTTGCCCGCCATCACGGCTTGATAATATACACGGATGAGGGTCATGAAATCCTCAATTCCACCGATTTTTCCCTCTTCGCTTGTCATTTTCTTACGAAACAAATTTCCTAAAAATCCCATAGTTACTTACATTTTGGCACAAAAGTACACAAAAGTTTAGAGTTGAGCAAACTTGCGCATATTTTGTTATAGACAAGAACAGGCTACCCTCCTTTAATCGCACCTTTTTCCATTAAAGTCGATAAAAAATACATGTTATATTAAAAATATATACTACCTTTGCAGAATAATATAAACACTGCATCCAAAAAGGATTATATGAAAAGATTTAAGCTTTTATTGTTAACAGGCCTACTTGCCATAACCTCTTGTACATCATACAAGAAAGTTCCTTATTTGCAAAATAGTACAGAAATTGACACCACCGCCATTTCTGGATTTTATGATGTACGCATACAGCCGAAAGACATGCTAACAATTACTATAAGTAGCGAAAAGCCTGAAGCTGCGATACCCTTTAACTTAACGGTCCCCTCGGTCATCTCCGCCTCCAGCAAAAGTCTTTCATCACAGCCTATGTTGCAAAGCTATTTAGTTGACAATGATGGATGCATAGACTTTCCCACATTAGGCAGACTAAAGGTCGACGGATTAACAAAAAGAGAACTGGAAATAATGATACAAGAACGAATCAAATCAAATTTCACGAATGCTCCTATTGTCACAGTCCGCATGACTAATTATAAGGTCTCTGTTTTAGGAGAAGTCGCATCTCCAGGAGTCCACACGATATCTAACGAGAAAGTCAACATCTTTGAAGCATTGGCTTTATCTGGAGATCTTACCGTGCACGGTAAACGTGACGGAGTTAAACTCATAAGAGAGAACACCGACGGAACCAAAAAGATAGTATCGCTCAATCTTAACGATGCCAACATCATCCATTCCCCTTACTATTATTTACAGCAAAACGACATTCTGTATGTAGAGCCCAATAAGGCAAAAGCACGCAATTCTGACGTGAGCAACATGACCAGCATGTGGTTCTCAGCGACATCACTGCTTATGGCCGTAGTTACTTTCTTGTTGAACCTTTTATAATTGAAACAAAATATGATTGATGAGAACTTGAACATAGCCCGCTTTGAGGAAGAAGAAAGCGGATTTGACATTAAGTCAGTTTTGGTAAAGCTACTTATTAATTGGAAGTGGATTGTCGCTTCAATCATAGTGTGCCTGTGTTGTGCTAAAGTTTATTTACAAAGACAGCCCCCTGTATATCGGATACAGGCTGCCATCATGATTAATGACGACCAAAAAGGGTCATTCCTAAACCAAATGCAAACTTTCCAACAAGACTTTGGTATAATCAGCACTACCAGTGGAATAGATAACGAAATAGAAGTACTTCGTTCCAAGT
Organism: Bacteroidaceae bacterium; assembly: GCA_017517925.1. Classification (GTDB taxonomy): domain Bacteria; phylum Bacteroidota; class Bacteroidia; order Bacteroidales; family Bacteroidaceae; genus UBA1189. Next base: position 10,405 of record JAFWXS010000095.1, read on the forward strand.
CAATCATCAAGCAAGCCGTTATAGATTTAGGATTACACACGAGATACAGTATAGATAATGGATATTTCAAACCCGCGACAACACTTTACGGCGCATTTCCTATAAACTTCACTATTGACTCGGCAGCCTTGAGACGCTTAAACACCGCTATATCTTTTGAGGTTACTCAACCAAGCCCCACATCATTCGTTATTACCTATAATCGTTTCGACAAAGAAAAGAACGAAATTGTTGCGACCAAAGAAGAAATAAAATCGCTACCTCATACATTAAACACCCACGTTGGTCACCTCGTGCTTACCAAAGGAGAAATGGCACCCCTAACCCCCAATCAGAAGATGAGAGTATCAATCCTCCCCCCTATTCTCGTTGCAAAATCTTGTTTGGGCGCATTGAGCATCGAACCAACCTCCAAAACCACGTCTATTGCCAAAATATCATATTTGGATGTAAACAAACGCCGCGGAGTTGATTTTGTCAACCAACTTGTGGCAGCATACAATACGGAAAACAACAACGATAAAAACATCGTTGCAATAAAAACCGAGGAATTCATAAGCAAGCGTCTCGAAAAAGTTTCAGCAGAATTGGAAGCAGCCGAAGAACAGGTAGCACAGTTCAAGCGCTCAGCAGGAATGATCAACTTATCAGGCGATGCACAAAGAGTCATCCAAGGAAGTTCCGAGTATGAAGAGAAACAAACAGAAGTGGCGACCCAATTGAGATTGACCAGTTTCTTGAAAGAATACATCAATGACCCACAGAACAATCTACAACCATTACCCACCAATGTAGGATTGACCGACCAAAACCTATCTGCCCTCATATCACGCTATAACGAAATTGTAGTAGAACGAAGTAATTTATTGCGTACAGCCAGCGAGAACAACCCCGCCATTGTTGAAGCTACGACTATGGCCAATTTGATGGCCGATGCTATAAGAACTTCTATTGAGTCGCAGTTAAGTTCTCTCAACATCAGAAAGGAAGATTTCGAGCAACAAGCAAAAAAATATGACTCTAAGTTAGGCGATGCCCTTACACAAGAGAAAGTATTAGCAGGTTATAAACGACAATTGGAGGTTAAGTCAGGTCTCTACATGATGTTGCTGCAGAAACAAGAAGAAAACTCTATCGCATTGGCCGCTACTGCAGACAATGCAAAGTTAATTGACGCAGCGCTGGCTAATGATGGTCCGGTATCACCAAACCGTAAAATGATTTGGCTGATAGCATTTGTTATTGGTATAGCTATACCTATTGTTTTCATTTACCTGAAAGAGGTTCTCCGTTATAAAATCGAAGGACGCAATGATTTGGAAAAATTAACCAAAGTACCTGTCCTTGGCGATGTTGCGATGTCTCATGGAATCAAAAACGAAAAACATGCAATCGTCGTTCGCGAAAATGCCAATGATCTTATGGCAGAAACATTCCGATCTATACGTACCAATCTTCAATTTATCCTTGACGGCCCCCAAAAGAAGGTAATCCAATTCACTTCTTCAACCTCCGGTGAAGGCAAGACTTTTGTCTCCTCTAACTTGGCAACCAGTATGGCTCTGTTAGGAAAGAAAGTACTTCTCGTCGGACTTGATGTAAGAAAACCACGATTGGCCGAAATGTTCAATCTTGCGGATTATAAAAAAGGTATTACAATATTCCTTTCAGGCGATGCCAATGACAAGACATTACTCTTTGACCAAATCATGCCATCGGGTGTAAATAAGAACTTAGACATTCTGCCTGCAGGTATTATTCCACCCAACCCTGCTGAATTATTATCACGAAAGAATCTTGACAAGGCGATAGAATATTTAAAAGAAGTATATGACTATATCATATTGGACACTGCACCTGTTGGTCTCGTTGCAGACACGCTGATTATCTCACGTGTCACTGACGCAACAGTATATATCTGCCGTGCAGACTATACTCCCAAGAATGACTTGAACTTAGTAAACACTTTATATCGTGAGGAAAAATTGAAGAATATGAGTATTATCCTCAATGGAATAGATATGACTAAACGCAAATATGGCTATTATTATGGCTACGGGAAATACGGCAGCGGAAGCTATGGACGATATGGCTATGGAAAATATGGAAAATATGGTCAATATGGCTACGGCAATCACAACTAAAATATATCATATACAGAAAAGCGAGAGAGGTTAGCCTCTCTCGCTTTTCTGTACTTAATACAAACTTTTTAGCCTATACAAGTTTCACTAATGCCTCCTTGATGCGACGCATGGCCTCCACGATGTTCTCGTCGGAGGTGGCATAGCTCATACGGATGCACTCGGGCGAACCAAACGAATCACCGCCCACGCAAGCCACGTGACCCTCTTCGAGGAGATACATGGCGAGGTCCGAGGCGGTCTCAATCACCTTGTCGCCATACCTCTTGCCAAAGTAAGCACTGCACTTAGGGAAGAGGTAGAAGGCACCCTGCGGTTCGTTGACCTCGAAACCGTGAACCTCGCGACCGAGCTTCACGATAAGGTTGCGTCGACGCTCGAAAGCCTTGCGCATCTCCTCCACGGGCTCCTGCGTGCCACGGTAGGCAGCCTCGGCTGCCTTCTGCGATACCGAGCAGGGACCGCTGGTGTACTGACCCTGCAACTTATTGCAAGCCTTCACCAGCCATTCGGGCCCAGCAATAAAACCGATGCGCCAACCAGTCATAGCATAAGCCTTGGATACACCATTGATGATGACCACGCGATCACGTACACCGGAGAACTGGGCAATGCTCTCGTGACGACCCACATAGTTGATGTGCTCATAGATTTCATCGGCAATCACGTATACCTGCTCGTGACGTTCAAGCACGGCAGCCAGTGCGGCCAGTTCGTCACGGCTGTATACCGAGCCGGTGGGGTTGGAGGGCGAGCAGAGGATGATGGCCTTGGTCTTGGGTGTAATAGCGGCTTCGAGTTGCTCGGGGGTAATCTTGAAGTCCTGCTCGATGCCTGCGGGCACGATGACAGGGGTGCCATTGGCCATGAGCACCATCTCGGGGTAGCTTACCCAGTAGGGTGCGGGCACGATAACCTCGTCGCCTTCGTTCACGAGTGCCATAACCACGTTACATACCGATTGCTTGGCACCGTTAGCACAAGAGATCTGGTTAACGGTATACTCAAGGTCATTTTCGTTCTTCAGTTTGTCTACGATAGCCTGACGCAGGGCAGGATAACCGGGGACGGGAGAGTAACGCGAGAAGTTGTCATCGATGGCTTGCTTGGCAGCCTCTTTGATGTGATCAGGAGTATTGAAGTCGGGCTCGCCCACACTGAGATTGATAACATCTATGCCTTGAGCCTTGAGCTCGGCGCTGCGCTGCGACATTGCCAGCGTGGCCGACGGCGACAGACGGTTGATAAGATTGCTTAATGCGTTCATAAAGGATAAGTTTATCTAATGGTTAATCTATTTATTTCTTGAAATGGAGTGTATGTCCCATACGGTCCTTTTTTGTGCGCAAGTAACGTTCATTATACTCGTTAGGAGCTATTTCAATGGGGACATTCTCTATAATTTCGAGGCCATAGGCTTCGAGGCCGATGCGCTTCACTGGGTTATTGGTAAGCAAGCGCATCTTGTGTACTCCGAGCGAGCGCAATATCTGTGCGCCTACGCCATAGTCGCGCTCGTCGGCATCAAAGCCGAGGTGTATATTGGCATCCACGGTGTCAAGTCCTTCTTCCTGCAGTTTGTAGGCCTTGATCTTGTTCATCAGACCGATGCCACGGCCCTCTTGCATCATGTATACCACCACACCCTTTCCGGCAGCGTCAATCTCCTCCATCGCCTTGTGCAATTGGTCGCCACAGTCACAACGGCAAGAGCCGAAGATGTCGCCCGTCATGCACGAAGAGTGCATGCGCACGAGGATGGGCTCGTCCTCCTGCCACTCACCCTTAATGAGTGCCACATGCTCGGCACCGTTGGAGAGTTGGCGGAAAGGAATCAGACGGAAGTGGCCGTGAGCGGTGGGCATATCCACCTCCTCGCCACGCTCGATCATCGACTCGGTTTCAAGACGGTAGGCGATGAGGTCATGGATGGTGATGAGAGGAATATCCAACTCGCGTGAAATCTCTATCAACTGAGGCATACGCGCCATTGTGCCATCCTCGTTCATGATTTCGATGAGAGCAGCAGCAGGATAAAGCCCAGCCAAACGAGCGAGATCAATAGATGCTTCGGTATGTCCGGCACGGCGAAGCACGCCCTTGTCCTGTGCGTAGAGCGGATTGATGTGGCCGGGACGTCCGAAATCCTCTGCTTTGCGGGCAGGGTCGGCCAAGGCACGAATGGTAGCGGCACGATCAGCTGTAGACACACCTGTAGAGCAACCTTCGATAAGGTCTACCGTCACTGTAAACGGTGTACCCAGGATACTGGTATTATTGTTTACCTGCGGTGCGAGGTTCAATTCCTCACAACGCGAGAGGGTTATAGGAGCACACAGCACACCACGTCCGTATCGCAACATGAAATTGACAATCTCGGGAGTTATCTTCTCGGCAGCAACGATGAAGTCGCCTTCGTTCTCGCGGTCTTCGTCATCGACCACAATCACGACTCCTCCCTGGCGGAAGGTTTCAACTGCCTGCTCAATAGAGCTCAGTTGCCATTCCTTTTCGTTAGAGTTTTCTTTCATAGAGATGGATGATATCTTGTATTTCTTTATTTATTTTCACTATTCTCTTCATGTCGTTCTTCAAACGATAGCGAAAGAAGACAGCTCGTGCATAGAACAACAGTCCTATGGGGAATACCATACCAATTGTCACATTCATCCACTTACGAGGGAAGGGAGTCATATGAGCATTAACCGAAATCATGGGATAGGCGTTTATTTTATTTATAAATTCCTGATAGCGACTATTGGACAATTGTGCTATGATGCGGCTGAGTTGTAAGTCAATGCTGATCAATGCTCTGTCACGACCGTTCGGAGCAGTGAACATCACCACATAGTCGGGCAGCAGCCTACGCAGATAGGTGCGATAATAGTCTTTACAAGCAAAAGTCAACACTGTGAGTTCACGACTGGCGACTTGATAGTCCGGGTCATCGATGATGACTTCTTTCACGACGTTGTTGCGCTTAGCACGCAATCCCAGCAACCTGCGGAATGCCGTCTTGTAGAGGTCTATGTTGAACACGCCCGAGTCTTTATTCGCCTGATAGGTGAGGACTATGCCCAAGGGAGCCAGCACTGAAGTGCTCATCCAAGCCCCCCACCAAACGGAAATTTCGCCCTCACGGGCAAGCTTGGTCCCTTTGGTGTCCAAGATATAGTATACGATAAAGGTAAATACCGAGACAACGACCGGCATACCCAATCCCCCCTTGCGGATAATGGCTCCTAAAGATGCACCGATAAGGAAGAACACAAGACACGAAAGCGACATAGTAAACTTGTAGAACCACTCTATCTGATGGCGCCGCATGTTCTTGTCGGCATTGTATACGGTCTTTGCCTTCAGTGCCAGTTCATTTTTCAAATTGTTTATGCGGCGTTCCTCGTTTTCCAGCCATTTCTTGCGCTGGTCACGTGTGGAGGAATGGAAGAGGCTGTCCACATCAACAACTGAGGCTTCGTTATTTTCCACAAGTCCCTCCAACTTGACCGTATCAGCCTTCGACAGGTCATGCGATGCGAATGAGTTTCTCTTGAGCTGTGCGAAGTAGGCTCGTCCGATACTGTCCTGCACGGTCGACATGGAGTCTATGTCATGGGATAGCTGGCGCATGTTCTTGTTCATGGCATTGCCGCTGAGGAAACTGCCGTCCATCATATCAAAATCTGTACTGAACTCGATGAGCATGGTCTTCTCACCGAACTGTTCGCGACGGTAGGGGATGTTCTTCGAGTTAATCTGTCCGTCCTTAAGATTCTCAAACTGCTCGCCATGATAAAGTATAAACTTCAAGTGCTGCTTGTCAGCCGTAGTCTCTAAGCGACCGCTGTCGGCCTTCAGGATGGTGGCGTTCTCGAACCCGTTGGTTAGGTTGTAGATGACCACGCCATAGAGCATGCCCGTGTTGGAATCTTTCTTCTTGACATAGAGGTTGTAATTCTCGATGCCGTCGTAGAAAGCACCTTCGGGTATCTCCAGTTCGGGCGACTTCTGTTTCATGGAGATGAGCAGTGTCTGCAACTTAAGATTGGCATGCGGGACGGTCACATTCTGGAAGTAGAAGGAGAGCATACCCAACCCGATACTGAACACAATGAGCGGACTCATCACCCTAAGGAGGGGTACACCAGCGGCCTTCATGGCCGTCAGTTCCATGCGCTCGCCAAAGTTGCCGAAAGTTATGAGTGCCGCCAGCAGCACTGCCAGAGGAAGCGACTTGGGCACCAATGTAAGGGCTGCATAATAAAAGAACTTCACCAGCACATCCATCGGGATACCCTTGCCCACCAGTTCATCTACATACAGCCAAAGGAGCTGCATGATAAAGATAAACAAGCAGATAAAGAACGTCCCGACAAACATGAAGCCGAAACTTTTCAGTACGAATATGTCGAGTTTTTTGATGCGCAAAGTAACAGCACGTTTAATTCACGCGCAAAGGTAGTAAAAAACAAACAAATAAACAATGTTTATTTCCCACGAGCCGCAAGTATTCTCCGGCCACACGTCACAGTCCAGCCACACGGCGGAGATCTTCCATCTGGCTTTCCCACATCTGCCTGAGGTCTTCCTCCTCTTCGTTAAGCGAGATTTCAGTAATCTCCAGCACATGCGCCTTAGTCAGTTCGCTAACGTTGATACGCAGTTCAAAATAGGTCTTCGGAGCCTCGTCGAGCCAGTGAAAGCGAATATACACTCCTTCGCGGCAACCCAAGAGTTCGGCCTCGCGCTTCTCGTCTTTGCCCCATTGGAAGGTATATACACCATCCTTCTCGGTAATTCTGTCGGCCATCCAAGCCTCCAGCCCGCCCGTTGTACCTATAAAGTTCCATACGATATTCCTCGTGTTTCCGTTGAGTGGATATTGCAAATGAATTCTTGTCATGGTTTTAGTCTTTTGTTCGCAAATATAATACAACCCATCGTAAAAAGCAAATATTACACCACACTTTTACCACCTCATGCTTTGAATCAAGCTACTCCGCTTCGAGGGTATACCGTTCATTGAAATGGATAACCCATTTTTAAGTCAGAACTACCCGTTTTCAAAATCAGGATAGTTCGATTTCCTTTGCGGTCCAATCCTATACAAATATCTAATTACAAGCATCGTATCATAAGAGAGGAGGGAGCACTTTATTTATGGATTTTTTTGATATAAAATAATTATCGCTTACTGTGTAGTAAACAACATTTATTCTTTTGCGCGATATACTAAAAAAGCACTTCAAGAGTGTCCCAAAACGACTCGCACAGTGAAGAAAATACCGCATTTCTCTATTTTCGTTCGTTGAGATTTGGCATTTTGCTCGCCTTGCACTATTTTTGCACCCTCATTAAATCACAGGAAAAATAACGCACTATAGATATGGGAAAAATCATCCTTACCGGTGACCGTCCTACCGGTCGTCTCCACTTGGGGCATTTCGTGGGTTCGTTGCGCCGTCGCGTCGAATTGCAGAACTCCGGTCTCTTCGACAAAATCTTCATCATGATTGCCGATGCACAGGCCCTCACCGACAATGCCGACAATCCCGAGAAGATACGTCAGAACATTATCGAGGTGGCTCTCGACTACCTCGCCTGCGGCATCGACCCCTCGAAAAGCACCATCTTCATCCAGTCACAGGTGGCCGAGCTGTGCGAACTCGCTTTCTATTACATGAACCTCGTCACCGTAAGCCGCCTGCAGCGTAACCCGACGGTGAAGACCGAGATTCAGATGCGCAACTTCGAGACCAGCATCCCCGTAGGCTTCTTCACCTACCCCATCAGCCAGGCTTCGGATATCACCGCCTTCCGCGCCACCACGGTACCTGCCGGTGAAGACCAGCAGCCGATGATTGAGCAGGCACGCGAGATTGTGCGCCGCTTCAACGGTATTTACGGAGAGAACACCCTTATTGAACCCGAAATCCTGCTCCCCGACAATGCCGCCTGCATGCGCCTGCCGGGCACCGACGGCAAGGCCAAGATGTCGAAGTCATTGGGTAACTGCATCTACCTTTCCGACTCCTCGGAAGAAGTGCGCAAGCGCGTCATGAGCATGTATACCGACCCCGATCACATCCGTGTGGAAGACCCGGGCAAGGTAGAGGGCAACACCGTGTTCACCTACCTCGATGCTTTCTGCCGCCCCGAGCACTTCGCCAAATACTGGCCCGACTACTGCAGCCTCGACGAGTTGAAAGCGCACTACATGCGTGGCGGATTGGGCGACGTGAAGGTGAAGAAATTCCTCTACGCCATCCTGGAAGAGCTGCTCACCCCCATCCGCGAGCGCCGCAAGGAGTGGGAGAAGGACATCCCTGCCGTATTCGACATACTGAAGAAGGGCAGCGACGCTGCACGAGAAGTGGCCGCCGGCACACTGGCCGACGTACGCCGTGCCATGCGCATCGACTACTTCGACGATGCCGAGCTGATTGCCGAACAATCACGCAAGTTTCAGGGTTAAAAGAGAGTGGCACAGCAACTGATTATAGACATAGGCAACTCGTCGACCAAGGTAGCACTTTTCGAGGGCGACACGCTCATCGAAGACTTTCGCGTAGAGCATGAGGCTTTAGCCCATTTCCTCACCGACAAGGCCACCGACAGCACCATCCGTGCAGCCATCATCTCATCGGTGATACCGTTCGGCGAAGAGGTAGAGCAGGCCATCAAGGCACTCCCCTACTCTTGCCTACGCATGTCGGCACAGTTGAAGATGCCCTTCACCATCGCCTACAGAACCCCCGGGACATTAGGTCCCGACCGTTTGGCGGCTGTCGCCGAAGCATACGCCCGAGAGCCTGGCCATGATCTGCTCATCATCGATGTAGGCACGGCCATCACTTATGACATGGTGATCGCCGACGGTACCTACCTCGGTGGCAACATATCACCTGGCATTGGCATGCGGTTCAAGGCACTCAACCTGCTCACAGGCAGACTGCCCCTCGTGGACAAGGAGGGCGAGCGCATACCCATAGGCAACACCACAATAACAGCTATCAGAGAAGGTGTTTTGCAAGGTGTAGATAAAGAAATCGAAGGCTACATCCAGGAATACACCGCGAAATACCCTGGCCTTTTGGTTTTTTTAACGGGCGGCGGCGCTAATTTCTTGGATAATCGGGTAAAAAGTCGCACCTTTGCAGACAGTTTGCTCGTAATAAAAGGTTTGAACCGAATATTGACGCTGAACAATGAAGTTATTTAAGGCACTCGTCATCCTGCTCCTCACCCTGCTCGTACTCCCCATATCAGCGGAGAATGGCATGAACTCACCCTACACCCGATTCGGGTTCGGCCAACTGTCATCCATGGCAACCGGCACAAGCAGCAGCATGGGCGGCACGGGTATCGGCGTGCACAACAGCAACCAGATCAACATGCTCAACCCCGCCTCGTATGCAGCGGTCGACACGCTCACTTTCCTCCTCGATGTAGGCATGAGCATGGGCAACACCCACTTGTCAGAGAACGGAGTGAAGATGAATGCCGCCAACGCCACCTTCGACTACCTCGCCATGCAGTTCCGCCTGAAGCCCCACCTCGGTCTCACGCTCAGCATGACCCCTTTCTCGAATATCGGATATGACTTCAGCGAGACCCACCCCATATACAACGATGACGAGGGACAGACAACCGTCACCAACCGTTATCTCGGCACCGGCGGTCTGCGCCGTGTGACTGCCGGTATCGGTTATGCCCCGTTGAGAGGGCTATCGGTGGGTGCCAATTTCTCCTACATCTACGGTGAGATATACCATTATATATACAACCAGTACAGCGATGCAAGCATCGGGTCGCGCGCCAGACAATACCGTGCCGATGTCACCACCTACGACATCGACCTTGGCATGCAGTACCAGCTCCATGTGGGGAAGAACAGATTCACCATCGGCGCCACCTACCGTCCGGGGCACACTATCGACGACAAGGCCTACACCATCGAAACCGTATCCTCGAACGACACCACAGACGTCACCGATCTGAGTATCCCCTCCGCATACGGTGCCGGTGTATCGTACACTTATGACGACCGTCTCACCATCGCTGCAGACTATAGCATGGAGCAGTACAGCACCACCGCATTCTTCGGGGCAGAAGGTGCCGACCGCCACCGCGCGTCGATAGGCATGGAGTATATCCCCGAGCTGCTCACCCGTAAGCTCTTCCGCCGAGCACGTTACCGCGCTGGCCTCCACTACACCACCTCGCACTACAAGCAGGGTCCCACCGAGTACGGAGCCACCATAGGTATCGGCCTGCCTATCATGAATCGCTGGAACGGCAAGAGCATTGTCAACATATCAGGCCAATACATCCACGCACGCCCCAACGTGCCGGGCATGATTACCGAGAACTCACTGAGGCTGAGCATCGGTCTGTCGTTCAACGAGACATGGTTCAACAAGTGGAAGGTACAGTAGTAAGAATTGAAAGTTGAGAGTTAAACTTTCCTTGAACAGTTGAGTCAAATAGACAGAAACAAAAAATAAGGATAATAATAAATACAATAGAAACTATGAGATTAAAAGCACTTATCGCATTATTCGCACTGACCGCTTCTGTTGCTATGGCACAAAAGGGCGTAGAAGACGGTTCACGTTTCGGCCACGGTCAGGACAGTATCGACTGCCTGAACAACATCAGCCTCTACAGCGAGAACCTCAAGACCAAGAACTATACCGATGCCTACACCTACTGGAAGAAGGTATTTGCCGATGCACCAGTATCGCGCCACAGCCTTTACACCGATGGTGTGACCATTCTGAAGAGCCTTATCGCAGGCACCAAGGTGCTCGATGAACGTAAAGGCTATGCCGACACGCTGATGCTGGTATACGACCAGCAGCTCCAGTACTTAGACAAGCTCAACCTGCTACGCAAGACCCCTTGGACCGAGTATTACGTAAAGGGCGAGAAGGCACACACCTACCTCACCTACTACCCCCGCATGGACAACAACGTAGCCTACGACATGCTGCGCGAGGTGATCGAGACTGCCGGTGACAAGAACCAGTACTACATCATCGGCGACTACATGAAGGTATCGCTGGCCAAACTCAAGAACGACTCCACACACCGCGAGCAGTTCATTCAGGACTACCTCGTCTCGGCCGAGCATATTGCATCAATCAACGACAAGGTACAGAAGATGAGTACCCCCAACCCCAAGCTCATCGAGGCCGTAGCCAAGATCAAGGACAACGTTGACGGTTACTTCATCAACAGCGGTGCTGCCGAGTGCAACCAACTCGAGGCCATCTATGCTCCCAAGGTAGAGGAGAACAAGGACAACCTTGAGTACCTCCGCAAGGTAGTGGGTGTTATGGCTATGCTCGACTGTACCGAGTCGGAGGTATACTACACCGCCTCAGAGTATGCCCACCACATCGCCCCCACCGCTGCCACTGCTGCCGGATGTGCCTACAGCTACCTCAAGCGTGGTGATATGGCCAAGTCTATCGAATACTTCGACCAGGCCATTGAGCTCGACACCGTAGTCGAGAGCAAGGCAGAGTACTGCTACAAGGCTGCTGTTATCCTCAATTCTGACCGCCAGCTCAGCAAGGCCAAAAGCTATGTAACCAAGGCCATTAACCTCAACGCCAACAAGGGCAGCTACTACATCCTCTTAGCTAATATCTATGCTGCCGCTCCCCAATGGAACGACGAGCCCCTCATCGACAAATGCAAGTACTTTGTCGTACTCGACCGCCTCTATCAGGCCAAGCGCGTCGATGAGAGCGTAGCCGAGGAGGCCAACAAGATGATTGCCGCATACTCAACCCACACACCCGGCAAGGAACAGCTCTTCATGCTCGGTAAGAAAGAGGGCGACAAGGTACATGTAGGCGGCATCATCAACGAGACCACTACCATACGCTGACAGCAGTGGACTCGAGTAAGCGCCAACTGCATACAAGACACTATGGCATAACAATCGTCGCCACGACGATTGTTATGCTGTTTATGTTATCGGCATGCCACAAGCAGAAGCAGCCGATGGCCGATGCTATCACCAAGCGCGACTCGGTACCCATTATGGTCACCCGAGATGTTTCTACCTATATCAGCGACTCGGGTGTGGTACGTTACAAGATTATCACCGACGAATGGCAGGTGTTCGACCGCCTCGACCCTTCACGCTGGACCTTCGAGAAGGGTGTCTACTTAGAGAAGTTCAACAATGACCTCGTCATAGAAGCCACCATCGTAGCTGACACCGCCTACTACTACGACAAGGAGGAGTTGTGGGAACTGCGCAGCAACGTGCACATCGAGAACGAACAGGACGAGCAGTTCGACACCCAACTGCTCTTTTGGAACCAAAAAACAAAAAAAGTGTATTCCGACCGGTACATCCGCATACGCCAGCAAAAGCGCATCATCACCGGCATCGGCTTCACATCGAATCAGGACTTCACCAATTACACTATCAAGCAGACACAAGGTATCTTCCCCATCGAGGAGGAACAGGTCACTCCTACAGATTCTGCTGCGGTAGCAAGCGACACGATACAATAAACCAACGGCATGGACACTACCGGCATATTCCTACTCATTGCAATGGTCTTCTCGGCCTTCTTTTCAGGCATGGAGATTGCTTTCGTATCATCCAGCAAACTGCGCTTCGAGGTTGACAAGAGCACCAGCAGCCTCTCGGGTAAACTGCTGACCGTCTTCTACAACAACCCCAACAACTACATCTCCACCATGCTCGTGGGCAACAACATCGCCCTCGTCGTATACGGCATCATGATGTCGCGCATCATCGACGGTTTTCTCATCGAGCACATCACAGCTAACCCCGCACTGCTACTGCTCGTCGACACCGTCATCTCCACGCTCATCATCCTCGTGGTGGGCGAGTTCGTGCCCAAGACCATCTTCAAGATCAATCCCAACGCCACGCTCCGCTTCTTCGCGCTGCCCACGTTCCTGATATACTGCGTGCTCTACCCCATCTCAAAGTTTGCCACCGCCTGTGCCCGTGGCGTATTACGTCTTTGTGGCATCAAGCTCAACAAGGAGAACTCCAGCAAAGCCTTCACCAAGACGGACCTCGACTACTTTATCCAATCGAGCATACAGCAGGGCAACGGAGCCGAGAATGTAGACACCGAGGTCAAGATATTCCAGAACGCGCTCGACTTCTCCAACCTGCGCATCCGCGACTGCATGGTCCACCGCACCGAGATTGAGGCCATAAACAAGAGCGCCACGGCCGAGGAGCTCATGCGCGTGTTTGTGGAGACCGGCTACTCCAAGATTATCGTCTACGAGGAGACCATTGACAACATCATCGGCTACATCCACTCCTCCGAGATGTTCAAGCGCACGGCCACGTGGCAGGACAACATCACCAAGATGCCCTTTGTGCCCGAGAGTATGCAGGCTCAGAAGCTCATGGAGCAGTTCCTGCAGCAGAAGCGCTCGCTCGCCGTAGTAGTCGACGAGTTTGGCGGCACTGCCGGCATCATCTCCTTGGAGGACATCGTAGAGGAGCTCTTCGGTGAGATTGAAGACGAGCACGACGTAGACGACTACATCGCCAAACGGAACGACGACGGCTCGTACCTCCTCTCGGCCCGCCTCGAGATAGAGCGCGTCAACGAGATGTTCGGGCTCGGGCTTCCCGTCTCCGATGAATACCAGACTCTCGCAGGCTTCATCCTCTACCGCTACAAGAACTTCCCCAAGACACACGAAGTGATACAGATAGACCAATTCAAATTCAAGATAATGAAGGTAGAGAGCAACAAAATCGAGCTCACGACCTTGAAAATAGAAGAATAAACAGAGGCAAAGCCACTTTTTTTGCCCAATCTTTATGCTGTTAAAAGTTTTTTTCGTACTTTCGTGCGCTCAAAACGTATTTGGAATAATATAAACTAACAAAATACACAAAATGGCAACATTACAATCCATCAGAAAACACGGCGCAGCCTTGGTCATCGTGATCGGCATCGCGCTGTTCGCATTCATTGCCGGTGATGCCGCCAAGGTATTCCAGCCCGGCATGAATTCACAGAACGTAGGTGAAATCAACGGTAAGAAGATTGAAGTACAGCAGTTCCAACAGTTGGTCGAGGAGTACACTCAGGCCATCAATTTCGTACGTGGTACCAACTCACTCACCGAGGCCGAGAACGCCCAGATCAAGGATGAGGTATGGAACACGCTCGTGACCAACACCCTCATCGGCACCGAGGCCGACAAGCTCGGTCTCACCGTGACCACCGCCGAGTTGCAGGCAGTCATCGATGCAGGCACCGACCCCCTGCTGGCCCAGTCGGCTTTCCGTAACCAGAGCACTGGCCTGTTCGACCGCGACGTACTCATGAAGTTCCTTGCCGAGTATGCCGCCATGGACCCCGAGATTATGCCAGCCGAGTACGTGGAGTATTACCACCAGCTCTACAACTACTGGAAGTTCATCGAGAACAACCTTATCAGTAGCTTGCTCATGCAGAAGTACGAGGCACTTGTGGTAGAGTCACAGTTCTCCAACCCCGTAGCCGCCGAGTACAACTTCAACGCGCGCAACAACCATGCCGAGGTGAAGTACACAGTCGTACCTTTCAGCAGCGTGCCCGACTCGCTCGTGAAGGTTTCAAATAGCGACATCAAGCGCCTCTACGACGCCAAGAAGGAGCTCTACAAGCAGCCTGCCGAGACACGCGTCATCAAGTACATCGATGTAGCCGTGAAGCCCAGCCAAGCCGACCGTGACGAGCTCCTCGCCGAGGTCAACGAATATGCCAGCCAGCTCGCCACCACCGACGAGGTAGCCGCTCTCGTGCGCCTTGCCAACTCCGAGGTAGCCTACTCGGCCGTTCCCGTTACAGCCAACGCCCTTCCCGAAGACGTAGCCACCCGCCTCGACTCAGTGAATGGCAGCGAGGTATACGGTCCCTACTACAACGCAGCCGACGACTCATACAACGCATTCCGCATATTAAATAAGGTACAGCAGCCCGACTCAGTGCAGTACCGCCAGATCTCGGTAATTGACAACGATGCCACTCTTGCCGCCGAGCGTGCCGACAGCATCTACCGTGCCCTCACCGCCCGCAGAGATGCAGCCAAGTTTGCCGACCTCGCCGAGAAGTACGGCCAGCCCACCGAAGCCGCATGGCTCTCTACAGCCAACTTCGAGGGAGCAGCTATCGAAGGCGACAACGCCACCTACCTCAACACCCTCTTCAGCATGAAAAAGGGCGAGACGAGGCAGCTCAACCTTGGCGGCGGCCACCTCATCATCGAGGTCCTCGACACCAAGAATCCTGTCGAGAAATACGAGGCAGCCGTCATCAAGCGCCCCGCCTACTTCAGCAACGAGACCTATGCCGAGGCATACAACCAGCTCAGCGCCTTCGTAGCCAGCAACCAGACCCTCGAGGACATCGAGGCCAATGCCGAGGAGGCAGGCTTCCGCCTCTACCCCATCGCCGAGCTCAATAATGCCGCCCACACCATCGGTGGCGTGCAGGGTACCCGTGAGGCACTCCGCTGGGCATTCGGAGCCGAGAAGGGCGAGGTATCACAAATCTTCGAAGCTGGCGATAACGACCACCTCATGGTGATCGCCGTAGCCGACATCCACAAGGCAGGCTACCGCCCCGTAGCCGACATGGCCGACATGTTCCGCCACCAAGCCCTCAACGACAAGAAAGCCGAGAAGATCCTTGCCGAGGCCAAGAAGGTGACCACCATGGACGAGGCCACCGCCCTCAGCGGTGCCAAGAACGACGTGCTGCGCCGCGTAAGCTTCAGTTCACCCGCCTACGTGAGCAAGACACCTGCCAACGAACCCGCCATCAGCGGTGCTGTAGCAAGCCTTGAAGAAGGCGTACTCAGCGCACCCATCAAGGGCAACGGCGGCATCTACTTCCTCGAGGTAGTGAAGAAGGAGGCCGGCAATGCCACCTTCGATGCAGCCGCCGAGCAGAAGACCCTCGAGACCACCGCCACACGCAACATCAACAGCAACACCATCCTCAACGAGCTCTACCGCAAGGGCGAGGTGAAGGACAACCGCTACCTCTTCTTCTAATACATAATAAGTAGAGAAGAACCTGTTCATAGGAAACAAACTGCGAGGGTGCATTCAAATGTATCCTCGCAGTTTTGCTTTATTCGTTCATTTTCCATACCTTTGCGACTGACAATACAACATGAAAATCAATACCCAAATATAATGAACAGACAACATCTTCCGAAAGGTATACTATGCATCCTTTTCTGTATAGTATTTCATCCAACAAAAGCAAATATACCCGACATCTTTTCTCCTTCTACTGCTGAGGGTGATCTTGTTCCCGTACAAATCTACAACAATCGCGACAAAAGCTATACCATCAAAATGCATATAACCGATGATTACAGCAACAAGGCTGTAAATAGTGGCGATTGCAGCTTCCACGAGTCCGAGATATGGTATCTCGTAGGAACAGCCGATTCATTCAAGATGTATAACCATACCGCAGGCATGTCATTGGCACTGACATTAGCCAACGACGGGCCTAATGCTGCAGCCATTCTTACCAGCGAAGGCACCGACTTATGCCTCACCCGACAAAGCGATGACAGCTATGCCATCTCCCCCACAAGCAATACCACGCAAAGCTTCAACATGCATGGTGGCAACGGACGCGACATTAAGCTCTATAATACCACCGACAAAGGGTCCACATGGCATTTCCGCCGTATAGACATGAGTAGAGCCCTCACTCTCAACTACAAGATACAGCCCACGGGAGGTTACAAGCAGAACTACAAGATAGGGCAGCTAACCTTCACCATTGCTGGTGTCACCAACGCCACCATGCTCGAGAAGAACTCTCTACCTACATCGAGCACTTGCTACTTACCGGAGGGTGCGGTGTTCTCCATCGGTAAAGGCCTGATCTGTCATGGATGGACGATGACCTTCAACGGCAATGAAAGCCTCCCAGCCCAAGTTCTTCCCGCAACCGGACTCACAGTAGATGTCAATATTGCCGTAGCCCCTGACAACAAGTTCCAGTACTTATACTATTCACCTGGTCCAGACGGACACCCTTATCGCATACCAGCCATTACCACTACAGCTAATGGTTACGTATTTGCCATCAACGACTACCGTCCCTGCGGAAATGATATCGGGTTCGGCGAAGTAGACCTCGTAATGCGCCATAGCATAGCCCCTGGTAAAAGATGGGATGGCCATACATGGACCGCTCCAATCACTATCGCCGATGGTGAAGGTTCATCGGCCCACACTCGCGGCGAGACATGGAAGGTTGGCTTTGGCGACCCTGCCATCGTGGCTGACCGCGAAAACAACGAGATTCTTGTGATGAGTGTATGTGGCAACCGTCTCTGTTGGCATGGGAACTATGGTGCCGGCACCATTGATAACCCCGAAAACCCCAACCGTATATCACGTATACGCATCAAATACAACAAACGTACCAAACAATGGGTTGCTGGTCAACCCGAAGAGGTCACCTACGACATCTATCCCCTATTCAAGGACAGTAAGGGGCACGCTCATGTAGGCTCCCTTTTCATTGGTGCCGGACGCATAGCCCAAAGCAGTAAGATTAAGGTGGGTAGCCACCACCGCATCTACTGTGCCGTATGGGCTGTTGCCACCGGTAGCGGCCGTCACCATAATTATGCCATCTACTCTGATGACTTCGGTGAGACCTGGCATCTACTCGGTGAGCTCGGCAATGACTTCAACGACAGTCCAGCCCCCTACGGCAATGAGCCCAAATGCGAAGAGTTGCCAGATGGCAGTGTACTCCTCAGCAGCCGTAAGGGATATGGCCGCTATTTCAACGTATTCCGCTATACCGACATCAAAAGCGGTAAAGGCGCATGGGATGGTGTTGTATCCACCGACCAAGTAGGCGACCTCAAATGGGGAAGCAACGACACCAATGGCGAGCCCTTGCGCATAGGCAATGTACTTTTCCAATCAGCTCCCACAGGCAATGGACGCAGTCACGTATCAGTTTTTTACAAGGTACTGAGCGATAATCCCGCTGACTATACACCCACCAAACTATCTAACGGATGGACCCGAATAGCCGTATCCGACAGAGAGTCAGCCTACTCCTCCATGACACTCCTCCCCGATGGGAATATTGGCTTGTACTATGAAGAGGCACCTGACGGATATTCTATGGTATATGTCCCCTTAGACCTTAAAAAAATACTTCCGGCCGATGTATACAAAAAGCTATAAGTTACTTTATCGGCATACAAACACGTCAGTTAAGAAAGTTTAACTAACTGAAAAAGGGGTTTTTATCACATTCCAATTATCTTTGCTCCGAGAATTATTATTATAATAAAAACACAACTAAAGATCTAACCATTACCATGAAAAAAATTTCGACACTCCTTGTGGCACTGCTGTGCACAACTGCCACAATCTTTGCCGATGCCCCATTCCGCAACCATCGGTACGATGCATTCAAAGTGCTGCCTGTAAACGCGGAGCACATCGTATTCGTAGGTAACAGTATCACCAACATGCACGAGTGGTGGGAAGCCTTCGGCGACCACAACGTAGTGAACCGCGGCGTATCGGGAGCCGTCACCGATGAAGCCTTGGCCAACATCGAAGCCATCGCTGCCGGCAAACCCAAGAAGGTGTTCCTGATGTTGGGCACCAACGACCTCGGCACCGCAGGCATCTGCACCCCGGAACACGTGTTGCAGAACGCTACACTCATGGTGGAGCGCCTGCAGGCTGTGACTCCCGCAACAGAAATCTATATCCAGAGCCTGCTGCCCAGCGGCCATCTCGGCAGTGGCGGCACACGTACCATGGAGGCTCTGAAAGCAACCAACAAGGCACTCGAAGCGCTGTGCACAGAGAAGAATATCACCTACATCGACCTGTGGGACGAACTATTAGACGTGGCGACCAACGCCAACGGATTCTCCTACGACAAGCTGCACCTCACGGCCAACGCCTACAAGGTATGGTGCGACAAGATTGCGCCCTACGTGACAGGCGTTGAGAATGCCACCTCGGTATATACCGATGCCGCACAAGCCGACGGCGGACTGGGCGGAGCATACGGCATGCGCGCCACGGTATTCAGCAAGCTGCCTGTCGACAGCGACGACATCCTCATCATCGGTGACGAGATGATACATGGCGGCGAGTGGCACGAGCTGCTCCAGAGCGACCGCGTGAAGAGCCGCGGCACGGCATGGGGATACCCGGGCCCGAGCGTGGTGGACATACAGAAGATGATCCCGCTCATCCTGAACAACGGGGCCACACCGGCACAGGCGTTCCTCTACGCTGGCGTAGGACCTGTCAACGGCGACACTGACCTGCAGACCATACTCACCAACTACAAGAATACCGTAGCCAAGATATTGGAGCTGTCGCCCAACACCAAAGTGACCCTGATGAGCCTGCAGCCCACCACCGATGCCAACAAGAACACCAACCGCGTGGTGGCGTTCAACACCTCCCTCAAGGAGTATGCCGATGCTACCGAGGGCGTGGAGTACCTCGACATCTACACCGACTTCGTGAAGGATGGCGTGGCCAACACCGCCTACTTCAACGGCAACTACCTCTATGGCAAGGGCTACGCAAAGGTGGCCCAGAAGATTGCCGGGCAAATCAACAAGATAGAGCCCACGGCCAACATCACCGCCCTCACCGACGAAGAGGCCAATGCGGCCTATACCCGCTTCACCAACCGTACGGCATTGGGCACAGCCATCGTGAAGGTGGCCGCACTGCCCGAGGGCAACGACGTGGGTCAGTACACCACAGAGGACCTTGCCGGCGTGAAGGCTCAGATTGCAGCTGCCTACGAGGCATTGAAGCGCTCCACCGATGCGGCAGACACATTTACCGAGGAGGCCAATGCCCTGACCGAAGCGGCCAATACGCTGCTGCCCAGGATCAACATGCCCGCATACAGCACTGCAGGTGACGAGACGTGGTACCAGCTCTATACCCCCAACCGCGGAAGCCGCTACCTCACGAGCAACGGCGCCGGAGCGGGCGTGACGGGCGAGGAGGCCAACAACTACGCTACCTCCATGTGGAAGTTCGTGGAGCGCACCGATGGCAAGGGCCTTGACATCGTGAACCGTCACGACAACACCTATCTGGCCCCCACAGCAGCCAACAACACACAGCTTACAACATCGGCCACACAGCCTGCCAACGGATGGGCGCTGGGCTACTCGAACAGTGCCGGGCTCTTCATCGTGAGCAGCGGCACCGTACAGCTCAACCAGACACAGCAGTCGCTCAACTACCAGGTATACAACTGGGGCGGTGGCACCGACCGCGACGACGCGGGCTGCCAGTATAGGGTGACGCTCGTGGAGAACGAGCCCGACGAGCTACCCCAAGAAGAGCCCGCCCCGTCAGCGATGGACTACACCATCGACAAGACCAACGGTAACCTCTACCGGGGAACGACAGCCAACCAGAACTGGAACAACGTATGGAAGAGCAAGGCGGAACCCCAACTGCAGTTTGGCTGCGGCACGATAAACAACATGAACTGGGAAGGCAACCATGTACAGCTGATGACGGGAACAGCAGGCAAAGCGACATACTCCATCACAGCACCCGCAGGGTATGTCATCACCGAGTACAGCTTCACCTTCGCCAACAACGGCCACAACACCGCCCTCGACCTGACCATGGACGATGGCGCCATATACGCTACCAAGACCGAAGCACAGATCATCAGCGCCAGCAACGTGAAGACGGGCTCCGTATCGTTCGTCCTTGCAGGAAGCAACGGAAAGGGCGTTGTGCTCACCAACTTTACCGTAAAGGTGAAGGAAGACAAAATAGAGAATGTGAAAATCAGTAACGAGGAGAACCAATACTGGTACTACATCACCAGCGCCTCGACCAAGGACTACTGCGCCGGCAAGGTGATATACTATGACAGCGACGTGGAGAAGCTGCGCTTCGGCGACAAGACCTTCAGCGCCCGTCACATCTGGAGCTTCTGGGAGAAGGACGGCAAGCTCGCCATCAAGAACTACAAGGGCGAATACTTCGGCACGGCAGGTGCAGGTACAGGCGGCGGCACTGCGTTCGGCGTAGTGGGCGAGCCCAACCACATCTACAACATCAGCAGCGCCCACGGCTTCTTCATCATCAAGGACAATGCCGTGGAGCTGCATGCCCAGAACGACAATAAGGTAATCGTGCGCTGGGGAGCCGAGGCCGGAGGTGCATCGCTCTGGAAGTTCGACGAGGTGGATGTAAGCAACGCCACAGCCGAGCTGGCACGCACCGTAGTCGAGCAGGGCAAGATAAGCACCGGCATCGGCAATACCGACCAGCCTATCGTACGCTCGACCATCCGTGTGAGCGGCCTCGAGGGCTGCATCACCTTCCAAGGCGTCAAGGGAGCATTTGCAGGCACCGACAAGGGCGACATCACCAACGTGAAAGCCTACTTCGCCACCAATGCGCGTGAACTCTTCGTAGACCCCGGGCAGCAGATGACATGGCGCGAGGAGAACGGCGAGCAGTTTGGCGAGACGGTGACCCTCGCCGAGGACGGCACATTCACCATCACCGGCAGCAAGACCCTGGAGCCTGGCGACCACTACCTGTGGATTACCTACGACATCGCCGAGACAGCCAAGGAGGGCAACACGGTCGATGCCACCATCACCTCCTACACCATTGACGGCAAGGAGGTAGCCGAGACAAGCGGCAACCCCAATCATAGCGTCACCATCTTCCTCTCCGAGGGAGCCGTGCTCATGCCCATGGACAAGGGTTCGCTCTACTACCGCATCCCCTCCATCACCGTGTCCAAGGACGGCAAGCGACTCGTCACACTCACCGACGACCGCAAGGGACACAATGCCGACCTCCCCTCACACTGCTACCTCGTAGCCCAATACTCCGAGGACAACGGCCGCACATGGAGCGACCCCGTCACCGTGGCAGGAACGCCAGAGACTGGCGGTAACTACGGCCATGGCGACGCCTCTATCGTCACCAACCGCGACAACGGCGAGATCATAGGTATCATGACCAGTGCCGGCACCTACGGCCACGGCTTCTTCGCCGGAACATCCGAGCAGCCTCCCCGCTGGAAGAGCATCACCAGCCGCGACGGCGGACTCACATGGGAGGCCCCCGTGGACCACACCGACGACCTCTTCGGTGCCAACTGTGACAACCCCAATACCAAGACCTGGAAGAGCGGATTCTCCGGCTCGGGTGCAGCCCTGCAGAAGCGCGACGGCACACTCGTATCAAGCTTCGTCAACCGTCAGGCCGACAACAGCCAGCACTTCTACTTCTTCATGAGTAAGGATGGCGGCAAGAGCTGGTACGTGAGCGGGACGAGCGGCACAGACGGAGCCGACGAACCCAAGACCTTGGAGCGCAACAACGGCGACCTCGCCATCAGTGTACGTGCAAGCGGCTACAACTTCTACAACTACACATCAGACGACGGCGCCACATGGCACAACCAGCCGCGAACACGCTTCACCTCCGGTATCTCGGGCAACGCCTGCGACGGCGAGTACATGGTATGGTGCTCCACCCTCGAGGGTAATCCCTGGAACATAGCCTTCCAGACCCTGCCAAACAGCGGTAGCCGCCAGAACGTGAGCATCGCCCTATCTACCGACGAAGGCGCCACCTTCGGCACACCCAAGACCATCTGCCCCCGTGGCTCGGCCTACAGCGCAGCGGTAGTACTCCCCGACGGCACACTCGGCGTATACTATGAGGAGAACGGGCTCTTCGGCGGCTACACCATGCGCTTCGTGCGCTTCTCACTCGACTGGGCCAGCAACGGCACATACAAGTTCACCGATGATGCCCCCTTCTACCCCATCAAGTCGACCAACCCCACAGACATTGATTGCCTGGAGCGGGCAGACGACGGACAACAGCCAACAGCCATCTACGACCTCGCGGGCCGTCGCGTAGAGAAAATGGAGAAGGGCATCTATATCGTTAATGGAATGAAAGTTGTGATTAAGTGAGAGCAGAGCCATGCTTGCATGAGCTATGCCGAGCGTGAA
>JAFWXS010000096.1 GCA_017517925.1 Bacteroidaceae bacterium
ACCGATTGGCTTGCCGAGCTCCAGCAAGGGAAGATGTTCGGTGTACTCGTGGTCCGCTCTGGCGAAGGTACCATCGGCTTCCTCGCTGCTTTCTCCGGCAATCTGGCTGGTAGTAACCACCACGACTACTTCGTTCCACCTGTCTACGACCTCCTGGACCCGAACGGGTATTTCAAGCAGGAGGAGGCGAAGATATCTGAGATGAATCGCCTCATTCAATCCATCGTCCCCCTTACTGTCATTCAGACGACCGAAGGGAGGAAGAATCTCGGAAACACAAAAGTGGATGCAACCGAGATCCTTCGCTCCGCTCTGGATGACAATACAGAAAAGCATATAGCATCCCTCAAAGAAGAACGGAAAAACCGCTCCATCGCCTTGCAGCAATGGATATTCCACCAATTCATCCTCCTGAATGCGAAGGGTGAACAACAGAACATCCACCAAATCTTTGAGACATACGCCCACCGTCTCCCTCCTGCCGGAACAGGAGAATGTGCCGCTCCCAAGCTCTTGCAACATGCCTACCGTAACGGTCTACAGCCCCTCGCTATGGCAGAATTCTGGTGGGGAAACTCCCCCAAGGGTGAAATCCGTCGACACGGTCACTACTACCCTTCCTGCCGACACAAGTGTGAGCCTCTCTTGGCGTTCATGCTGCAAGGACTTGATGTAGAGCCCAATCCGCTGCTTCAGTCCGTAACCGATGCCAACCTGCTCCAGACGGTCTACGAAGACGAATACCTTCTGGTGGTCAACAAACCCGCAGGCATGCTCTCCGTACCCGGAAAGACCGGCCAGGCTTCCGTCCTCACCATGCTGCAGGAACGCTACCCCGATGCTACAGGGCCGCTTCTGGTGCATCGCCTCGACATGGCCACCTCCGGCTTGCTCCTCGCTGCCAAGGACAAGGACACCCATGCCCTGCTCCAACAGCAGTTCGAGAACCGCACCGTCAAGAAGCGCTACATGGCCTTGCTCGAAGGCACACCGCAGGTAGCACCGAAAGGCTTCATCCGCCTCCCCCTCCGTCCCGATTTCGACAACCGTCCCTTGCAGATGGTGGATTTCGAGTACGGCAAGCCGGCTGTTACCCGCTATGAAATCATCAATCCCCCTTACGAAGGGGGCCAGGGGGATGTTCAACCTCCTAGGAATAACACTTCCCAACCCAAAACCCTCATAGCCCTCTACCCCGAAACCGGTCGCACCCACCAGCTCCGCGTACATTGCGCCCATCCCGACGGCTTGAACTGCCCCATTGTGGGTGACCCTCTCTACGGACAACCGGCAGAGCGGCTTTACTTGCATGCCGAAACTTTGCAATTCGTGCATCCGCATACCCAAGAAAGAGTAAAGATTTCGGTGAAAGCACCTTTTTAAGACACTTTAAACCGCTTTTCTTACCTTAATATTACGGTGCATTCATAAAAAAATACTAAATTTGCACCTTATAAACTATACACTCATGATTATAGCTGTTGATTTTGATGGAACGATTGTAGAGCATCGCTATCCATCCATCGGTAGAGAGCTTCCTTTTGCCACCGAAACGCTTCGGAAACTGGCAGAAGAAGGCCATCGTCTCATCTTGTGGACTGTACGCGAAGGTCGCCTCCTCGACGAGGCTGTTGCCTTTTGTCGGGAACGCGGACTGGAGTTCTATGCCGTGAACCGGGACTAT